>NZ_JANOJV010000300.1:0-4011 GCF_031418915.1 Chamaesiphon sp. VAR_48_metabat_135_sub
CTTAGCACTTTACCATCAATCTCTACTACCGAACATTTGATGGGCTTTAAAGATAGTATTGCCTACGGCAATAAAGATTTAGTCTTAGTTGATAAAGATGTTATAAATCAGGCTGGTATAGTTATTCCTGGCCCCATACCAGATCTAGAGCTAATTGGATTCGCTGTGATAGGGATCGTTTTAGTGGCTGCTGCAATTGCTAATGAAATCGTTAATTCTGAAGTCAATCTCACGATTAGTACTTTCCCTCAAGATGAAGGATTGGCGATTGGGGATGAAGGATTCGTCCTTCGTCCATCTCAAGCTCCAGAAACAGAACTCTACACCGATCGCAATGGCACTAAAGACTATAATTACAATCGAGTCTTTACGCTGACATGGAAGTTAACCGACTATGCCAACAACGAGGGTCTATGGTATATTGGCGGTCAACTATTAAGTCCAGAAGAGTTACCTGGCAATCAAATTGCGCTCGATGTATTAAATTTAACTGCTGGACAGAAATATTATTGGCAAGGTGAATATGTCAGTGCGAATACGGGCGATCGTGGTCGCTTTGATGGTGGAGAGTTTATAGTTCCCCAACATCAACCTAAAACCAATCCCTTTAAAACTTTTAGCTCTGTTACTATAATTACTCCTGATAGTAATAACTCGGCTGGCGATTTAGCTGGAGTCCAAAAATCACTAGAAATTGCCAAGGGGATTGCGCATAATTTTGAAAGCGAGCGCGATAATGGCACGATTTTAGTCTACAATCCTACCGATAATACTTGGACGGCACCATTAGCAGAATATAGTTCACTGACTAACTCTCGACCAACTAAGTTTGGTGCGCCATTGATTTTAATTGATAATTGGAGTGTAAATTCTGATGCTGAGAGTAGTGGTTTTGCTGAAGCAGCGGCGGATAATTTCTTTGCCGCCTTAGCGAGTTTAAATCAGTCTTATACTGGCAATGTTAAGGATGCACTATTGGAGTCGCCGTTACACTTTATCGGACACGGACGCGGTGCTGTGGTGAACAGTGAGGTGATTCAGCGATTGGGAACTTATTTCCCTCATGCTGGTGGTGTTTATCGAGATCCCGATACTAATACAGTCCTCAGAGGCGATCTTCAGATGACGACGATCGACGTTCATGATTTTGCACAATTTAATCAGGTAAATTATTTCGATCCACAGGTACAGGTTTGGGATAATGTTACTTTTGCTGATAATTATTATCAGACAACTGCTGCCGACAAATTTGAAGGGCGTAAATTAGAGAATAATATTCCGCCAGGATGGTTAGATCTCAATAATAGTATCTCAAGTCGAGCAGATGTGAATGTCGATTTAAGTGGCTATGCGGGATTCACGATCGAAGATTTAGTGAATGGGAAAGATCCTCATCATAATGCTTTGGCTTGGTATGCTGGGACTGCTGATGTGAGTCTGGATGAGAATAATACTGCTTTTGGTACGCGCATCTTCAGACGCAAGGGTGATTTTAGTCAGGATGTCTTTTATGATAATTCGACTTATGTTCCTTGGTATACAAATAATTTAGAGGCACTCGATCCTACTTCTTCTCAGTTAAATGGGGTATCGCATGGCGATCCAGATGGACAATGGGAGGGTGTGGGTACTGGTTGGTATTATTCGGCGATTGGTGGTGGTTATTCGCGGCGGGGTAGTTTACCAGTGAATTTAACTCCGCGTACTCCGATTAAGTATGATAATTCCGCAACTATACGGCAACGTGGGGATTATGCGGTTCCGACTGTGTTTAACGGCAATTTTGACGTACAGTTACGTAAGGCTACCGAACCTATTCCTGGTTGGTTGTTGTCTAGTTCTTCTCCAAGTGTTTCTAACACTCAATTTAATCTAAAAAAATGGTCGGATATTTTACCGAATACATCTCCAGATCTTGATGTATATGCTAATAATTATGCAATTAAGTTAAATAATGGGGATACTCTAACTCATAATCTATCGGTGGTTCCCGATTGGGGTGTGCTGCGATTAGATTTGTATGCTCCTATTGATTCTACATCAAAGGATAATTTTGGTAGTGTGACAGTCACAATTGAGGAAGTTGGTAATTCTTCAAACTCTCAGTCAGAAATTATTAAACTAGAAAATGCCAAAAACTCTACTGCTAAATCTCCTAGAACTAGAGTAGATGGTACAACTTACAATGCAAATATTCCTTCTAGCTATGAAGCAGATATTTATCGGTTGGGTTATGGTGTTAGCGGCTTTGAGACATTTCATGTCAATGTCGATCCAAGTTTAAGAGGGAAATCTGTCAAGATAAAAATTACAACTGACATTGCGGCAACTAGTGCAACTAATGCAATCTACTTGGATAATGTCTTCTTCAAGAGTGAAGCTCTCAAGTGGGGGAATCCTACTAATGCGAGAAATGGTATCGATGCAGACCCAAATAACTACTTAATCGAAAAGCCTCAATATACTTTGTCCTATAATCAGAGCAAAAATACGATTAATTGGGTTGCTTGGAAAGTCAATAAATCTTGGAGTGGTAACGCTAACCGTCCAGTATTTGCTGGATTTGCTTCAGATCCAGAACTAGCCGCCAATAATATAACTCCACAAATTACAGATGCTAATTATGAGAGTAACTATTTAAGGCAAATTCAAGATGGTCAAAGTATTCAAAATTGGGAGAAGGACGAGCAAGGAAACTTTGTATACAAGGGCGAAGATCCACTCGATACTAGCATCAATATTTTTGTCTTGAGTCAAGATCATCAACGTATTGATAGCTATAGGGAAAATGCGGCTGGCAACAGAACTTATGCTAAATACTATCAACTAAATCCAGATCCAACTACACAAGGAGAAATTTACTATCAAGATGATCAAGGATCTAAATATTACTATAAATCTGGTAATTACGATCCTCAAAACCCTCCAGATTCTAACCAAATACTGCCAAATAAACTCTTTGATACCGATCGAGGGCATCTATCTGCTGTAGAAGATCGTAGCCGTAGCAAGAAAGATCTGCTCGCCACATTTTTAACATCTAATCTTATCCCACAACAATCAAATAATAACCAAGGTATTTGGAGATCTCTGGAACAGTATATTCGCAAACCTTTTACAAGTATTCCTAGATTAGATACTTATCTGATTGCTGGTATCGATGATAATTATGATTCATCATCTTTATTGCCCTCTCAAAAATACAAGGGAATCTTTGATGCGACATCTCCATTGATTTCTTTACCAACCCATATATGGAAAGTAATATTAACTGTAGATCGATCGCAAAGTGTTTTACCTGATTATGAAAGTTTAGGAGTATATCTAAACAATACTAATATACCAGGAACGTGGAATCAATATGCTGGCTCGATCGAATCACTTCAAGATAAGATATCTAATCCGAATACTCCAGGAGGATTTAGTTATAACTTTCTAAGTAATCTTTCTGAGATTCAAGCTAGTAAAATTAATGGTACTTTAAAGTATAGACCAAACAGTGCTCCACTATTGGCAGATACCACAACCTCTCTTAGCACTTCATTCATCAATGAAATCAATGAACCTGTTACCAAAGCTCCAGTCATTGTAGAGACCATCCTTGCTAGCTCCAGTGAAAATGCACCTGCTGAAAGTAACATTCAAACAGCCGACATTAATAAAATTGACATTAGTAAAGTTGCATTCGACAAAGTTAACTTCATCCAAATAGGTGTTAGCCCAGATAGTATCGGTAAAATTACATCTTCTAAACCAAGAACTGCAAGTCAGGGAGCTATCATAATCAACAGAGACACTAAAGTCACTTCCAGTAAAATCGACATCACTCCAAATGAAAAACTGCAAATACGTCTCTCTCAGATTGGCATTGCGGATAATAGCTCCGTTCATTTTGACATCAGCCAAGAAACTCCTTTCCAAAGTAATCCCACTGAGGTCACATCCACTGAGATCGACAGCTTCATCCGCTCCAATCCAGACATCTGGAAACTCTCTCTCCCCAGCAGCATA
>NZ_JANOJV010000301.1:0-4131 GCF_031418915.1 Chamaesiphon sp. VAR_48_metabat_135_sub
CATTATCAGACATTAGATGTTAATTAGGTAAAATTGGGGTACTGGGATCGATCGTGATATAATTAAGTGGTCAGAAACCAATCACCAAAGGTATTTGAGATGCAAGCAGTTCAAACAACCACCGAATTAACAGCGAAACAGAAGATCGATCTACTTGCCCAAGAAAATAACTTAGTACATAGCCATTCTCAACTTGATGAGATTGGTGCAACGTTTTCTCGGCTTTCTGACGACGAAGTTGAGTTGGACAGGACTCAATGGCTGCTGGTAGAACTCAATCGCGCGGGTATCTTAACAGGCAAAGAGAATACGTTACTTCACGCTCAGTATTTACAGGAGCGAGATGCGTGACCTTTGACCCATTTGGTGACTTTGACAGCCGAGGTTACTTGCGTAATTTCGCTAGCCTTAAAGATATCTCAAAGGTCAAAGATCTCGAATATGCCTCGTTTCAAGGTAATCTTAGTCGAGCGATAAATGCGCTAGCAAATATAGATTTCATCGAGTACAAGCACGTTTTAGCGATCCACGAAACTTTGTTTGGCGATGTCTATCCTTGGGCTGGTCAAGATCGATTACTAACTGCACCGAATGTCAATATCTCCAAGGGCGGTTACAGAGCGATGTTTGCCCAGCCTCCATATATCAGAAGGGTTACTGATTACGCGCTCGATAAAGGTCGAGATCCTAATGTTATGCGCGAACAACCTGGTCACATTATGGGATCGCTGGCTCATGCACATCCTTTTCTAGATGGAAATGGGCGCACTATCATGGTGATTCACTCAGAGTTAGCGTATCGGGCGGGAATAAGTATCGATTGGGGGCAAACTGACAAGACAGATTATCTAATGACGTTAACCAAGGAACTCAATGACCCAGATCAAGGACATCTAGACCTCTATCTCAAGCCGTTCATCCGAGATGCAGTAGAACGCCAGCGCTCTGCATCGGTATTGAAGTCGTTAAAAGGGCTAGGCGAAACAACAATTGGAGAAGAATAAATGCAGCAGTATTTTTAATTAATTATTGGGAGATCTTATAGAAATGAACGATCGAATCAGTGCTATTATTTCCAATTCTAAGACTAAGAGAGAGTTTCAAGGTCTAGAATTAGAGGCTGTGTCGGAAGCCATAAGTTTTGAAGATCGGATGTACGATCTCAATCGGGGTAAAACTTCCAGAAGATTGTTGATACATGGTAAGGACAAGCAGCAAAATGAAATTTTTTACTCTATTTATAATTTATTTTTGTATTTAGAATCTGAAAATTATCTCAGGAAGCAATCCGGTCATTTTCAAGATTGCTTGAATATTTTAGTAAAGGAGCATGGTGGAAAGTGGATTCTATTTGAGGATGGGAGAATCATTTACTCTGGAATAACACAAGAAGAGCTTGAAGCAAAGATTCGAGAGGGAAAGGATTCAGATTATTATAGACCTACTGACTTTGTTGCTTTTGTGCCATTGCATGTGGAAGATATGCAGATAAAGGCTCCAGCAGAACCTAAAAGTAAAGCGGTTATTGCCATTGCCGAGATTTTTCGAGCTGCTACCGATCGTGAAAAGTTAGAAATATTCAAAGAAATTTGCGATTTGAGAATTCAATCGATTGGAATTGAGCGTCCTGAAGAGTAATTAAAACTAATCGATTTAATTTCCAAATTCAACGCTACACGAACTACGAACTGCAATAGCCTCAAACCCGCATGGATCGACTCAGTACTGAATATCAAGAACTCCTCATCAGTCTCAAGCAACGGATTCGCACCAGCCAAATTCGAGCAGCTCTAGCTGTCAATCAGGAGTTAATTCTCCTCTACTGGCAAATTGGACGGGAAATTCTGTTGAGACAGTCTCAACAAGGTTGGGGTGCGAAAGTCATCGACAGGCTTGCTCAAGATTTACGCGAAGAGTTTCCCGAAATTCAAGGGTTATCTGGTCGTAATCTCAAATATATGCGGGCATTTGCAGAAGCTTATCCAGAGAATGAATTTGTGCAACAGCTTGTTGCACAAATTCCCTGGGGTCATAATCTCATCCTGATCAGTCGGGTGAAAGATGATAATGCCAGACTTTGGTATGCCCAGCAAATAAGTCTCAATGGTTGGTCTCGGAGCATCCTGACGCTACAGATTGAAAGTCAACTATATCAACGCCAGGGTCAGGCTGTAACTAATTTTGAGGCAACCTTACCTCCAGATCGATCTGATTTGGCGATGGCAACACTCAAAGATCCATATGTATTCGACTTCCTCAGTTTGGGAAAAAAGGCGCAGGAACGAGAGCTTGAGAATGCTTTAGTCCAACATATCGAGAAGTTTTTGTTGGAGTTGGGGGAGGGGTTTGCATTCGTTGGCAAACAGTTTCCTTTGGAAGTAGGTGGTCAAGATTTTCGGCTGGATTTGCTGTTCTACCATCTCAAATTGCGCTGCTATGTGGTAATTGAGTTGAAGGTGGATGAATTTAAGCCAGAGTATGCGGGCAAGCTGAACTTCTATCTGTCGGCGGTGGACGATCTATTGCGCCATCATAGTGATGAGCCGACGATTGGGATATTGCTGTGTCGGTCCAAAAATGGGGTGGTGGCTGAGTATGCGCTGCGGGACATCAATAAGCCGATGGGGGTGGCTGAGTGGACACAGGCATTGACTAAATCGTTACCAGATCCCCTTCAGTCTAAATTACCTTCGGTTGAGGAGTTGGAGGCAGAACTAGACTCGATTGAACTGGGAGATTCATAGAGCGAGTACACTGACTGATGTGGGTTTTACAAACATCGGTTGAGATGTTTTCAAGTTTTAAGCGCACCTAAAATCTAGAGAATTAGCGGAATAAAAAATGGAAGGAAAAGATTTACTAGATCAACTCGAAGTTTGCTGTCCGGTTTGCGGTAGTAATAGTTTTGGGACTGACGAAACCAATACACTCAGTTGTAATGAATGTGACTATTCGGAACCAGAACATGAACCAGATTAGTCGTTCTGAGGTTTGGTAGGATCGTGCCCACTAAAGTCCCCCACAATTGCTTTCCATGCTCCAAGGTCGGTAATGATGAGGCTAAGTTAAAGTCTTGCTGGGATAGTAAGCTTTGCCCTGCTAGACGGCATTATCACCGCAATCGTGGCAAGTTGTCGCTAGAACGCAAGGCGAAGCGATTGGGTTCTAGTAATATCGTTGAGATTGCGGTTAATATTCCCACGGGGTTCGCTGCTAGTGTAATTTTCTATCGAGAACGGCAGGATGCTCCAGTACATGCGATCGCGGCTGAGGTATGGCAGAGCGATCAGGGGAAGGTGCTGATGGTACAGCCGATGCACTGTTTGGGTTTGTTTCCGGCTCAAGTGGTGGAGGTGATGGTTGAGATTTTGAAGGCTTGTTCTAGTGAGTTGGGGGTGGAAATTACTAAGTTTGCGAATAAAGTGGAGTTACATCCGTCCCAGTGTCCAATCTTGGATTGTCCGATAAATAGTACAAAATATGTCTAAGGTTATTGCATTATATTTAGGGGCTGAAGTTGAAGATAAACTCTGGTTCCCCGTCAGAAAGATGATTTGGCATGGGGAAAAGTACCATACTGGATGCGTTGGTGGTGTGAAGGGTTTAATTGAGGCTGCTCCACTGTGGCGGCATTATTTTCAGCCAGAAGCTTTTGGGTTAATTAAGACTACTCGCGATATTCATTGTGATTATGCTTGTAGAATGCCTTTGGATAGACCTGAAGAAATGCCTTGGTATTTACCTAGTTTAGGATTACCAGCAGATATCCTCAATCCGATTGCGTTTGTGGCTAGAAGTGGTGGTTATCGGGAAACTGACAGTCTCGATGTTTTTCCTGAAGTTGCAGCAGATCCTGATGGTTACTATCGGTTTTATTTTCTGCTCAGGAAGCTGTATTTAGTTGAGGAAGCTGCGGTAGATACAGTGGTTAAAGGAGATGATATCGAGTGCGGTGATGGCTGGGCAATCCATCAACCGACAGGAAACAGAATTGGGATTTTGCCAGGTTATATTAGAGCTTTATTTACAGAGCACAGATCGCAGGTAGAGATGAAAGTTCACCAAGTCAATATGGAAGGACTTCTACAAGAGAGATTATTATGTTCGTTGACTTGTAAGGGATTTATCCCT
>NZ_JANOJV010000302.1:0-1581 GCF_031418915.1 Chamaesiphon sp. VAR_48_metabat_135_sub
CTCAACTTAAAGTCGATGACAAGATTCTGCCGATCGATGACTCAGTTCATACTAGGGTTGCCGATTTACAAGAAAAGCTCAATTCTGACGGGTTACGGGTGATTGCAGTAGCCTATAAAACAATTCCAATAGAGCAGTCTCATTGTGTGATCGCAGATGAAAGCGATCTGATTTTATTAGGTAATATTGCCTTTCTCGATCCACCTAAAGATTCCGCCGCTCAAGCACTTAAAGCTCTCAAGCGCAATGGAGTCGATGTCAAGATTTTAACAGGAGACAATGAGATTATTACGCAGAAAATCTGTCGAGATGTAGGTTTACCCGTTCAAAATGTTTTATTGGGTAGCGATATTGATTCTTTAGCCGATGATAAGTTAGCCGAAGTTGCTGCAACCACCACTATTTTTGCTAAGTTCTCACCTACCCAAAAAGCCAAAGTGATTCAGGTATTACGCAAAGCAGGTAATATCGTTGGCTATATGGGTGATGGCATTAATGATGCGGCTGCCTTACGAGAGGCAGATGTCGGAATTTCAGTCGATACGGCTGCCGATGTTGCCAAAGAATCAGCAGATATTATTCTACTTGAAAAAAACTTATTAGTCCTAGAATCTGGTGTTGTTATCGGTCGCCAGACTTTTTCAAATATAGTTAAGTACATCAGGATGGGTACTAGCTCTAATTTTGGTAATATGTTTAGTGTTTTGGGTGCGAGTGCAATCTTGCCATTTTTACCAATGCAACCAGTCCAGATTCTAATTAATAATCTCCTCTACGATTTTTCGCAAACAGGCATTCCCTTCGATAATGTGGACAAAGAAGATTTACTCAAGCCGCCAAAGTGGAAGATCGAAAATATTCGCAGATTTATGATTTTTATCGGCCCAATTAGCTCTATTTTTGACTACTGTACTTATGCTCTAATGTGGTTTGTATTTGGGGCTACAACTGTAGAAAATCAAGCATTATTTCAAACAGGTTGGTTTGTCGAAAGTCTGATGACTCAAACCCTCATCGTTCACGTTATTCGGACGGCAAAGGTGCCTTTTTTCCAGAGTCGAGCTTCTCTACCGATGCTGCTGATTACCGCGACTGTGATGTGTATCGGGATGTATCTACCGTTTTCCCCACTAGCATCTAGTTTGGGATTTGTACCGTTACCAGCCGTTTACTTTCTCTGGTTAGCTGGCATCCTGACTTGCTATTGTGTGCTAACTCAATTTGTCAAAACTTGGTTCATTAAGAAATATGGGTATACCTAAGCTCGACTTTGATTAAATTGATCGTGAATAATTGCCAGCAGATAGGTTAATGCTGGGGTCAGGGATAATGAAGTTGGGGTTGTAGTCATGGCTATTTTTGTCTTTTGTCTAGCCAGACTCTACCCTTTTTTCGGCTCTTTGCGATCTACTGAATCTGGAATGATTTTGCAGAGAGTAGAGATGAGGAGACTATACTGCAAACGGCTAAAGATTAGACTTTGCGAATCGATTGGCTAGAAGTCATATCCCCGACTTCTCTCAAGAAGTCGGGGATATGGGGTAATTCTAGAAAGTCCATATCCTAACCGTTTAGAGTATA
>NZ_JANOJV010000303.1:0-4400 GCF_031418915.1 Chamaesiphon sp. VAR_48_metabat_135_sub
TGGCGGTACGTCGAGGGAATAGCTAGTGAGAATTAGGGTTTTGCGGCTGCGTTTGAGTTCGCGGGTGAGATTTTTGATCTCGCGGATAATTGGTATATTTGGGGGTTGGAGCGGCGATTTTAAGATCGGGTGGATGTCTTGCAAGACAAAGATCGCGGGTTTATCGGCTGGTGCTTTGGCAATCCGCCCTAATGCAGCGATGGGGGAACCTTTGTCGGCTCCGTTATCATTCCAACCTCTGACGATATCCCAAAATCGGAGTTCTCTGGCTGGTTGGGATTTATCTGCTACTTGGAGTAGTACGGTTTCGATCGGTTCTTCTTCGGCACCGACGATATAAATCAGCGGATACCGCGCCCGCAGCATTAAGTCTAGTTGTTCGACGATTTCTTGGTGGCTGGGGGGAAGCATGGGGACTTTGGATTGGGGTTGAAATAATATCGATCGTAGTTAGAATTTAGTCTTTAGTTGAAGCCCTCGAATGAATTCGGGTGCTCAGAGCGAAAGTTCGTTAAAACGAACTAAGATTTCTGCGTAGTTATCTTTAGATAACTTTTGCTTTGAGCGCGAAATTCCATTTCAGCGCGGATCTCGATCGCACTAACAACCCTCAAAATGACTCAGTTTGTTCCAGCACTTTAACAATCTGTCCAGTGGCGTGATGTTGTTTTTGATTTTCGACATACGCGATCGCCCATTCTAACCTCTGTTCGCCCAAAGAAAACACCGCATATTCATGTTGCCAAGCAAACTGATAACTATCTTCTGCAAACTCTTGGTTTAAATAACGGCAGCTACTACCTTTAATCCGTTTGGCAAAATCTGAAATAGATAGCTTTGGTGGAATTGACACAATTAGATGAATATGGTCTTCAATGCCACCGTTGGCGTAGCCTCTCCCCTGGAGAATCGCATGTAATTGACATTCGAGAAAATCAGCTTTGCCTTGAATATGTGGATACAGGACTTTTTCGTGAGCTGGGCTAATTAATGGTTGTCTATCTTTAGTTGCCCAAACTAAGTGATAAAATAATCTCCAAAGTGGCATGTTAAAAATGTTGGCATTTTGTTTATTAATATGCCCAAGATTCGATCGAATGTTAACAAATTGGTTGAAATTAGATTAGGACAAGGCGATCGTTGGTACCTACTGGAGGCGATCCATTGACGATCTCTAGAATTTAGTGAAGATCTAAGCCCTCGAATGAATTCGGGGCTAAGAGCTAAAGTTCGTTTCAACGAACTAAGATCTCCGCGTAGTTATCTGAAGATAACTTTTGCTATGAGCGCGAAATTCTATTTCAGCGCGGATGTCGATTGCACTAGCGAAAATCGATCGGTTCTTCTTCGGCTCCGACGATATAAATTAGCGGATACCGCGCCCGCAGCATTAAGTCTAGTTTTTCGACGATTTCTTGATGGCTGCGAGGGAGGGTGGACATTTTGGATTTTGGATTGATTCTAACTAACAACACGAAATCCCGTAGTCAAAGGAGTCGATGCCACAAGTCCGTTACGAAAAGCAGATTTACAATTATTTGGAATGTCGTGGCAACCACCACCGCGAACTACATATACGCGGCGATCGTTCCAATGAAATGACTCTTGGTAAGTTTCATGCCAACAATCATTATTCCAAGCATTTCCATCTACTGGCGCACCTTGATAATTTTCATGCCAGCAATCTTCACACCATTCCCATACATTTCCATGCATATCGCATAGCCCAAAATGATTGGCTGGAAAGCTACCAACTATCGTTGTCTTACTTCTATAAATTTTTGTGGAGATATCTAGAGCAGAAAACGTACCATCAAAATTTGCTATATCAGTTGTAATTGTCTCCCCATAATGAAAAGGAGTTGTTGTTCCCGCTCGACAGGCATATTCCCATTGTGATTCACTAGGAAGTCGGTATTTTTTTTGTGTTTGTTGGCTCAATTTCTCACAAAACACCTGAACATTATCCCAAATAACACTTTCTACTGGTAACTTTCCATCACCCTTAATATAAGAAGGATTACTGCCCATGATGGCTTGGTATTGCTCTTGGGTTATTGGATATTTACCCATATGGAATGCTGGAACACTGACTAAATGTTGAGGTTTTTCACGAGCTAGACTATTTTTATCCTTGTCTGAAGATCCCATGATAAAGCTTCCAGCCGAAATATATACCATATCTAGCATGATTCCATTACCCAGCTTTTCTGTATAGTAGAAGGCTTGTTTGTTTGTACGGCTAGTAATTTCACCACTTTTATTTACTGTTACTGTCTCAAATGTAGATAATTCGTGAATCGTACCAAATTCATGAGCTAACTTCTGTTTTGTACCAGGCACCCCACCTAATACCGCTGCATCGATCGGTACTGGATTTTGTCCGCCTAAAATGGCATCGGTGTTGGATGGTTGAAGTTCTGACATGCTGATGGAGATCGATCGAGTTACCAATATTATGCCCAATCCACTGCAAAACCTGACATCTTTGCCATGCTGGTAAGTTTAAAAACCCTACTTTTTGTAAAAATCGGATTTTGAGCGGGATTTGTGCGAGATGTGAGAAAACTCACCTTTCCTTCACCAAAATTTTTTACTAAGATCGAAAGAATAGCTTTACTCCCACATCATTCCATGACTATTACTCCATCCCTAGCACCGATCTTGAGCACTGAGAAACTAGCCTGGAACTGGCGCGGACATCAGATTAAATATACAATTACAGGTGAGGGTCAACCGCTATTATTGATTCATGGTTTCGGTGCCTCGATCGATCATTGGCGCAAGAATATCCCGATCTTAGCTGAGGGTGGATATCAAGTATACGCGATCGATCTACTCGGATTTGGTGGTTCGGATAAAGCCCCGATCGATTACAGTATGGAACTGTGGGAAGAATTGATCGTAGACTTCTGGCATGAGTATATCAACCAACCGACGGTATTTGTCGGTAACTCGATCGGTGCTTTACTCAGTCTAATGTTGGTAGCCCATCACCCCGAACTTAGTGCGGGTGGAGTATTAATAAATTGTGCGGGTGGATTAAACCATCGTCCTGACGAATTGAATTTCCTATTGCGAAATGTGATGGGGATATTTACTAATATTGTCGCATCTCCAGTCTTTGGTAAATTTATCTTCGATCGAGTCCGCCAAAAATCCCGCATCCGCACTAGTCTCTATCAGGTCTATACCCGCCGTGAAGCCGTCACCGACGAACTAATCGACATTATCCATCAACCCGCTTGTGACCCAGGCGCACAGCAAGTTTTCGCCTCGATTCTGACTGCATCACCAGGGCCAACCCCCGAATCATTATTACCCCAAGTCACTAAACCGCTGCTAGTATTATGGGGCGAAAACGACCCCTGGACACCGATAAAGGGTGCAAAGGTCTATCAAGAACTCGCCGCCGCTGGACAAGCCATTACGGTCGTTTCGATCCCCAATGCAGGGCATTGTCCCCACGATGAGCATCCTGAAGTTGTTAATCCAGCAATTTTAGAGTGGTTGGCACGGGTTAAATGAGGGAGTAGAGATATTTGATGTGCTGCGTAGATCTTACCCACCCCGACCTACGGGCACCCCTCCTCGGAGGGGATTTTTCACCCAAAATCAAATACTGGCAGGTACCTCATGGCACATCTAGCGAATCGACGAATTGAGAATATCGACGGTGATTTTTACGTCGATAAAAGTTGTATTGATTGCGATACTTGTCGGTGGATGGCTCCGACGGTATTTAGTCAATCTGGTGATATGTCGGCAGTTTATCATCAACCAGTAAGTGCTGATGAAAGATTGGCAGCGATGCAGGCACTATTATCATGTCCAACAGGATCGATCGGGACGCTAGAAAAGCCCTATGATATCAAGCAAGCTCAGGCATCATTTCCCCTCCTCGTCGCTGAAAATATCTATCATTGCGGTTATCATTCCGAGAAATCCTATGGAGCAGCGAGTTATTTAATTCAACATCCAGATGGGAATATTCTGATCGATTCGCCCCGATTTACGCCGCCTTTAGTCAAACAGATCGAAGCAATGGGTGGCGTAAAATATCTCTATCTCACCCATCGTGATGATGTTGCCGATCATCAGAAATTTCACGACTATTTTGGTTGCGATCGCATCCTGCATCAAGACGATATTACCACCGATACTCAATCTGTCGAACGTCAACTTCAAGGGGTAGATCCAATTCAATTAATCCCCGATGTTTTAATTATCCCCGTCCCCGGACATAGTAAAGGACATACAGTTCTATTATATAAACACAAGTTCCTATTTACTGGCGATCATCTTGCTTTCAGTCGCCGCCTCGGACATTTGGGAGCCTTTCGAGATTTCTGTTGGTATTCCTGGGCAGAACAGCTTAAATCTATGCAAAAATTAGCTGA
>NZ_JANOJV010000304.1:0-3531 GCF_031418915.1 Chamaesiphon sp. VAR_48_metabat_135_sub
GATTTTCGGCTATTACTTAATTATGTTTATTGCTGGAGCTTTAGGACAAGCTGAGATTATTTCGCCGTTTTTAGCTGGATGGTTGCCAAATTTTATTGGGGTCGCGATCGGTGGCTGGTTGGTCGCTCAAGCAGCAAAATAGGATTGTTTGGACGCTCGATCTTTGTAAATTTGTAGATTGCTTTGTTTATGCTAAAAATATCCGCAGTATATCTAAAATATTAAAACAAACCTGCCCAATTTCACCAGAAACGATCGAATTAAATCGTGATGCCAAAGTATCCAAGAAAAGTTAGAGTAATATCAGGATACCGATTGCCTCGGTTAGTGGCATCATGAATGATGTTTTCCGTAGGTGCGATGTAGGCTTCTCCTGGCGAAATTCTCAGCTTAAGTACTGGATATGCAGGATTTTTGCTCATAAATTCTTCTGGCAATTTCAGACCACGATAATGTTTGTAAATATCTTTAGCTTCGGACAGCCCTAAAGTACGAAACATATCGATTAGCGTTAGATTAATAAACAAGAAAAATCGATCTTCACGACCTAAATTAATACAGAGCCGATTCCGAGATTTATGTCTATGCTTGAGCGGCAATTTATCCCATGAGTCTAAATGCATACCTGCATAAGTTTGACGATTGGCATCGACTCGCTCGTAAATAGTTATCGTTGTCATATTTGGATTGGAAATATTAATCCCTAATGATTCAGTTGTTGGTGAACCTTGACAATAACCTATAATTCGATCGCGGACTGCGGCTACAGCTACCTCTTCGTCACGAGTCATGACTCGATCTTCGAGTGTCTCGATTGCGTTTAAATTTAATCGATCTAAGGGTGATAGACAATCTGGGGGAATGCGAATCACTCCTAGATCGGCACCGATATTCCAACGAGCTGGTTCGCCGCCATCTTCCGGCATCGGTAACAGCAACCTTAATTCATCCCTTGTTGGTTGTCGCCAAGGTGCTTGCGGTAGAAATGCATTACTGCGATAGCAAACTTGCTCGAACGAGGACTCACTGGCTGGGTAGGTGCCAGAACTCAACCAAATTCGCGGATTTTTTTCATCTCCACCAGGCTCTGGCAGGAAAATTTGGATACTTTTCTTCAACATAAAGTTACGATTGAATGTTGCTGTGGAGATCGAGTCGCCGATCTAAATTCGACTCAAGGCCGCATCGTCCGCTTGGGGCGATGAAGTCTCACGCAAACGATCGATCTGTGATTGGATAACATCAAGATCGTTAATTCGACCTGTGAGCGGATCGATAACTCCAGCCTGAATCAACCGCATTTCGATATGCTCTAATATCCCTTTGGTAACAATACACTGTAGATTGCCTTCGAGATCGACTTGATGGGTCATGATGGCCTCTTCAGCCATTGGATAGCCACTGCAACTGCCAAAATACTTGCAAGAGCTACAAGCAGTCATCATCCGTTCTTCCGCTCTAGATATTACCTGCCGATGAACTGGACTCAAGGCAATCTGCTCTAAAGGAGTGGTAAATAAATTGCCATGACAAAAATTAGGATCGTAGCCATCCCCATAGCTGAAAACATCGCCGTTAACATTGACTAAATAAATGGATTCCCATTCGGCTTTGTCGTAAAAATAAGTGGCGACTTCGGGACTATAGTGGCGAATAATAGTGGCAATATGTTCGCTAATTGGCTGAATGCTAATTGTGGTTTGACTGGCCATCCACATATCGACCAGATCGCAAAGTGCTGGTAATACTTCTGCTGGCGTAATTTCAAAACCCTGATGTTGTCCGTCAAAAGCACCATCAAATAGGGGTAACAATCGAAAATGAACGTTCATTTTCTCGTAAAAACTAAAGATTTCCTGGAGATAAGGTAAGCTTGCTTTAGTTAACACTGTAATGCAGCCGAACTTAATCTTATTCTGAATCAATCGATCGATATTCTTGAGCACGGTTACAACGGAATCATTTCCAGTCTGTCTGGTGCGCAAACCACCAAACAGATCGATCGACACCCCAACCCCATCAAAGCCCTCCGTTAACAGATTGAGGCGTTCTTGGTTGAGCGTCGTGAGATTGGTTTGAACTACATTAGTCACAGAGCTTGCCAGTTCGCCAAAAATTTCCTGCTGTCGATCGAAAGTCTGCCAATAATAATCTGGCGAATGCAACAGCGGCTCTCCACCGTGCCAGACAAATTGAATTTCGGTTTTGAAGTCCAAGCGACTATAATAACTGGCAATATGCCGATACATTGTATCTAACTGGTCTAGGGTCATCGCCTGACGATCTCCCAATTCTAGGTACTCATAGCAATAACGACAGCGCAAATTACAAAGCTTAGAAGTTTTAATTACAAATTGAACTTGTCTGGTTTGCTCGGTTTTGACATCCATAGTCCACCTCTGGATTTAATAAGAAGAAAAAGTCAGAAATTGAAAACTCTGTAAAAACTGTCAGACTTACTCGCTAGATTGGTAAGGAGTTAGTCTGACAAATTAAGAACTATATTTAGGGCAAAATATTTAATGTAGATCTAGAAATCTATTGCTATTTTACTCTATGTTAAAATTATCCCCGCAACGACTCAAAGGTTTGGAGTGCTGAAATATTTTCTGGTTGACTATCATGCAACTTAAGTTTCTGACGATATTCGGCAAAAGTTGGTCCATTATCAAATAGCTTGAATTGTGGCCCTTTTTTACGGGCAATTGAAAACTCGTTCTGGAGCTTCTGTCCTAGATTTGGGGAAAAGTCGATCGATTTATTACTGTTTTCGATTTCTGCCCGAACGGAAGTGGGAGAATTAAACGTTTCTGCTTGCACCACATCGCTAAAAGCAATCAGTGGAGTCAACAAGATTAGGGAAAATAACAGCGAGCTTGGTAGCTTGAGTTTTAGTGTTTTCATGATATTCTACAGGTTTATTAGTGATGAATTATCAGATCGACAGATCGAAATAACATCCATAAATTTGGAAATCTTACAGATATTAAATCTATAACTTTGACAAGTTTGATCGGACTAATTAGGAAATGCAGGACAGTGTAGCCGCGCGGAAATTGTCTCTAACAAATCGCGATCGCCGCTTGTACGATCGATTTTCAGGAGATTTCCCAAGCAAATACTATTGCCTAGCAATCCTTGAGCTTATCTTCACGAGGACGTATGACTTTTACGGAAAATTGGGATTTTTCTTGACATACATCCTCGTCTGAAGAATCGAGGATTCCTTTTTCGGAATGTTTTTCGAGCCATTGACAGGGGTAAAGCCATCAGTAAACTTTGTTCGATCTTATACTAATACTATTTAATTCAAAATAACGCTTTAGATAATATTATGTTACAAGCTGCTATTCCAAATTTTGACAATGAGGTAATGAGATCGGGAGAATAAGCGGTCTTATCATCCTCTTCCAACTCCTAACTTAAAAAAATTGCCAGGAACATTTACATCCCCAGCAATAGTTAAATTTATTTCGAGTTGATGGTGTAAACCCGCCCCGATGGGTTATCTCAGATCTGCTGCAAGATGTG
>NZ_JANOJV010000305.1:0-23227 GCF_031418915.1 Chamaesiphon sp. VAR_48_metabat_135_sub
GGGGTGTGGGGGTGTGGGGGTGTGGGGGTGTGGGGGTGTGGGGGTGTGGGGTGTAGGGGTGTAGGGGTGTAGGGGTGTAGGGGTGTAGGGGTGTAGGGGTGTAGGGGTGTGGAGTGTGGGGGGTGTTTCTTACTCCGTCACTCCCCTACTCCATCACTCCCCTACTCCGTCACTCCCCTACTCCGTCACTCCCTTGCTCCGTCACTCCCTTACTCCGTCACTCTCCTACTTCGTCACTCCCTACTCCCTACTCCCTACTCCCTACAATGCAGTAGCTAGTGGTTTTGCTACTACGGGTTGGTAATTTGCGATCTCCTGTGCTGCAAGCTTACCAGAAAGCACTGCACCTTCCATACTGCCGAGGTACTCTTGCATCGTATAGCTACCAGCGAGAAAGAAATTAGAGATCGGGGTCGATTGGCTCGGTCGGCAAGATTGCCGTCCTGGAGATGCAGTATAAACCGATCTGGGTGTCTTGACGACCTTCGATTTACGTAACTTTGCGGGATTGTCACCAGTCAAATGTTGGGGAAACAAACGTTCTAATTCTGTCATGACCGCCGCTGTAATTTCGGTGTCGGATTTGTCGATCCAGTCTTTGGCAGGGGCGACAATCAGTTCTAGCATGGATTTATCGGGATCTTCATACTCCTTACAAGCTACGCTCATATCAGCATAAACGCTGAGAATATCCGATCGAGAGAACAACAAATGATCGATCTCGGTTAACTTGCGATCGAACCACAAATGTAAGTTAATTACTGGCACACCTTCCAAACCTTGCATCTTTTCGAAAAACTCCATCTCCCGCCAGGGTGCGGGAATCAGCGTTTTGATAACATCGACGGGCATCGCGGATACATAGGCATCTGCAACAACAATTTCATCTGACTCACCATTGAGTCCGCGCATCACAAAATGTTTAACCGTACCATCATCATTCAGGACGATTTGTTTGAGCGGTCTCTCCATCCGAATTTCGCCACCACGGGCTTCAAAATGCTCCACAATAGGCTGACACAAGCGTTCGGTTGGCGACCCATCTAGAAAGGCAATTTTGGAGCCGTAGCGTTGTTTCAGAAACTTGTTGATTGCGGTCAATGGAATCGTTGCCGATACATCTTCAGGATTGATAAAAGTCAGAGCCTTGGATGCCGCAATAAAAATGTCCGAATTAACTCGATCGTCGATACCTTGTAATCGCAGCCATTCTAATAAACTATACTTGTCCATATCTTCCACATATTGCTGTCCCCGTAAGACTGCTGGCCACAATCCGAGGGCAAACTTGGCTTTCTGTTCCCAAGTCAGCATGTCATTATTCCGCAAGATCGAAACAATTACGTTAAACGGTGCGGGAATATCTGGGACATCGAAGTATGAGTATGTACCTGGTTTCTCTGGTTGGTTGAAAATGAGAGCGTGTTTTTTCCATTGCAGGCGATCCTCAATTCCCAGCTCCTTTATTAGCTGAAGCATATTAGGATAAGCCCCAAAGAAAGCATGGAGTCCCGTTTCGTACCAGTCACCATCCTCATCTTTCCAAGCTGCCACTAAACCACCTAACACATCCCGACTTTCAAAAAGGATGGGGGTATGTCCGACATCTGATAAATATTTAGCACAAGCTAGTCCAGCTAAACCTGCTCCTGCAATGGCTACACGCATTTATTGGTACTACCCCTATACGATTGACGTTCTAATGAATACTCTATCCAGTCTAATTATATTTGCATTTCTTTACAATTCAACATTTCGATCGACTCACATCTTAAATTAGTACATAAAAACTATTAAAGGAGAGCGTGGGGGTTCGGGAATTGGGAATAGTCCAGTAGCTTGCGCTCTGTAGTACTACGATATGTCTGGCATCACGGGTCGCTACCAATACTTCTCGTTTAAGCTTAAAACTAGTTAGCCCGCGTAGGCGGACTTTGCATCACTACCTGCGATTTCAATCGTCGGCAATTACTAATCGAAAAGTATTGGGGTTGCTAGTGCGCGTCAAGATATAAATAAAATAATATTTAATCTTGCCGATTGGGTAAAACTGTAAAATCTCAGATAAATAATAGTACGAATCGTGGATTGAGAAGTCTCAATTTATCGTCAATTAATACATGAAAAATAAATATCATCCCCTTCAAAGATTATTAGCATATGGGCAACAATATCGCGGACAAACTTGGCAAGCAGCGATTGCGTCAGTTTTCAATAAATTATGTGATGTCGCTCCAGAAATTTTAATCGGGATGGCTGTAGATGTCGTCGTCAAAAAACAAGATTCATTTATCGCCAACCTAGGGATTAGAAATGTCGAGCAACAGTTAATCATTCTCACAGTTATTACCGTCATCGTCTGGGTATTAGAATCTCTCTCTCAATATATCTATACCAATCTGTGGCGAAATCTCTCTCAAAAAATTCAGCACAATCTTAGGCTCGATGCCTATGGACATATTCAACAGTTAGAATTAGCTTATTTTGAGAATCAAAGTACTGGTAATCTCATGGCAATTTTGGGCGATGATATCAACCAACTAGAACGATTTTTAGATATTGGTGCGAATGAAATTATTCAAGTACTGACTAACGCAATCGTTATCGGTGGCGTATTCTTTGTCCTCGCTCCAAACTTGGCTTGGTGGTCGATAGTTCCAATCCCGATTATTATTATTGGTTCGATTTGGTTTCAAAAATATCTCGCGCCCTATTATAGTAATGTTCGCGAAAAAGTTGGTTTGTTAAATAGTCGGCTAGCTAATAATTTAGGTGGGATTACAACTATCAAAAGCTTTACCACCGAAGCTTATGAACTCGATCGAGTCCGTGCTGATAGTGAAGCCTACCGTCAGAGCAATCGTCGGGCGATCGCGGTCAGTGCGGCATTTGTACCATTGATTCGGATGGCTGTTTTATTCAGCTTTACAATGACCCTATTACTAGGTGGACTTGCGGCTGTAAATGGTCAATTAGGTGTGGGCACATATAGCATCCTGATCTATCTTACTCAACGGTTATTATGGCCGCTAACACGATTAGGTGAAACATTAGATCTCTATCAACGTGGGATGGCTTCTACTCATCGAGTAATGGATTTACTAGATACACCGATCGCGATAGATTCTGGAAATCTGACATTACCATCCGTGCGGGGTGATATTGAATTCAAGGATGTAACTTTTGCTTATCCAGATCGATCTACTGTGGTCAAAAAGTTATCATTAAAAATTCTTGCTGGACAAACAATTGCCATCGTTGGCGCGACAGGTTCGGGTAAAAGTACACTGGTAAAACTCTTACTTCGATTATATGAAATCCAATCAGGGACGATTACTTTAGACGGTATTAATATTCAAGATTTACATTTAGTGGACTTGCGGAGATCGATCGGCTTAGTCAGTCAGGATGTCTTTCTGTTCCACGGTTCGGTGCGAGAAAATATTGCCTATGGTAGTCCCGATGCAGATTTAGAATCGGTGGTTGCTGCGGCAAAAATTGCCGAAGCTGATGAATTTATCGTTGGCGTAGCCTCTCGGAACGAGAATCGATTACCAGAAGGCTACGAGACGATTGTGGGCGAGAGAGGACAGAAATTATCTGGGGGACAACGCCAAAGAATTGCAATCGCTCGGGCGGTGCTAAAAAACCCACCGATCTTGATTCTTGATGAAGCGACATCCGCAGTCGATAATGAAACTGAAGCGGCAATTCAAAGATCTCTCGATCGAATTACACTCGATCGAACTACAATTGCGATCGCGCATCGACTATCGACAATCCGTAATGCCGATCGAATTTATGTAATGGAACGTGGAGAATTAGTCGAAGCTGGTACCCACGATGAGTTACTGGCTCTAAATAGCATCTATGCTGGACTATGGAACATCCAACAAAATGCAAAATTTGTCTGATCAGGGTGTGGGGTTATTTGTTTCTAGCAGTCTTACCCTTGAAAAGCAAAAATTGCTCTTATAGGGTGTGTTACGCTATCGCTAACGCACCCTATAAACGCTACCACTTTACTCAAAATTGAGGGTAGGGACAATTCATTAATTGCCCTACCCTCAATTTTGAAGACTTGAACTACTACGTATAATCTGGCATCGCTTCAGAACTATCTTTCTTAGAACCGAGCAGATCGAGCGAATCAACCTTAATCACGGGGCGAGATCTATTGGTACCTGTAGCTTTATCGATCCAGGTTTCGATTTCTAAAGAGCCTTTAATTCCAATCTGGCTGCCCTTTTTGGCATAGTTTTTGGCAATCTCGCCAGTTTTACCCCAAATTTTGAGATTGAACCAGTCGGGCTGATCTTGATTTTTGCTGCGACGATTGACTGCGAGGGTGAGGGTACAGACGCATTTCCCCGAACCCTCAAACCATTTGAGTTCTGGATCGCCGCCAACTCTTCCCACCAGATGAACAACATTAAGACTCATACTAAAATAGTAGTTATGTACTTTATATCCTATTCTAACTCAAAATGACTAAGATTTTTTCATTTCTCTGACCCATTTACCTAGAACAGCAGAATGCCCCCACCAGAACGGTACCCCGTTTGGTGGTGGATTGGTCGGGTCACCCGACCAGTAGATGAATGCGAGCTGTACCACCGTAGAACGATTGCACCCGCCCACTAGACGCAAAGGCGTAGCCAGCGGGAGATGGGCGGGTGTATGAGTTCACTGCACAAATTCATTGCTTAATCAATATTTTAAACGACTAGGAAGAGTTCATCTCAAAATTCAACGCTAACGGAAAGATTGGGCGATTAAGCAAGCCCGAAACGTAGTGATATCTAACGATGTTGTGGTGTATGAAAATTTGCAGATTGCGAACATGGTCAAAAATCATCATTTGGCTAAGTCAATTTCCGATGCTGGTTGGTATCAATACACTCAATGGCTAGACTACTACAGCAAGATTTGGGATAAAGCAGTTGTGGCAGTATCGCCAAACTATACGTCTCAAGATTGCTCTAATTGCGGTCATCGGGTCAAAAAGTCCCTCAGCACCAGAACCCATTCATGTCCTAATTGCAAAATTGAGATTTGTCGCGATACGAATGCGGCGTTGAACATCCTGCATAAGGGATTGAACATTCTTGGTGTGGAGTGGAACAAACACAGCGGAAAGTGCTGCTGGGCGGGTGACCCGCCCAATGGTCTTGGGGTTTCCCCTGTCTTGTCTCACCTTTTTTGACGGGGAACCCGTCCAAAGGTGAGCCGCAAGTGAAGCACCTTTTCAAGACAGTACTTCTGGGCAAGGAGGATCTGCCTCTGAGAATGAGGGAAAGCGCGGGGAGAGATGTACCTCTACAGTCGATGAGTAATCAAAGACTGCAAGTAATTCTCTGTGAACCGCGAATAAGAATCCCCCGCTATATCGGTTACGGTGGTACAGGATTAGCGGCGGGAGTATGTCAAGTAAATTCATCTCCGCTTCTACCTCATCTGTTTGGGCTGTCGAACCCATTGTTTTAATCTTCAAACCTAGCTCTACTACTAAAATCCGAATAAAAAGCTCGATTAAGCGTCCCGAAAACTCGTGTTCTTCTAACGGCATCGTAATTTCTAAAGTTCCTCGATCGAATGTCAATTTTGCAGCACGTCGATCGCCCAAAATCTCTAGTAGTTGCCGATAACCCTGCCAATTAATATTTCGTAACTACTCAGGCTTAAAAAATTAGGAAGGTTTGGGGATAAGCGGTAGTGATAGGTGTAGAGTCAAGTCAAGAAATCGAACGGACAGCAGAGCATTGAAGCAGGCATCTCAAAAACTAACCATTAGCACAGAAGAAATCCGTGCCTGCTATGCCCAAGGGGAAGAAGCAGTGATTGCGTTGGTGGAAAGTCTGGTGGCGCGGATTAATGCACTAGAAGCACGGATTGAAGTATTAGAAAATCAAAAAAGTAAGGACAGCAAAAATAGTAGCAAGCCACCATCAGGGGATGGATTTGCGAAACGAACAAAAAGCCTTCGCACCAAGAGTGGTCGTAAAAGTGGCGGACAAAAAGATCATCCTGGCAGCACATTAGAATGGTGTGGAGAAGTAGATGAAGTATTTGTCTATCCAGTTGTAGATTGCAAAAGTTGCGGTGCATCACTGGAAAATGTAGAAGTATTAAATTTGAGATGCAGCCAAGTTCACGAGCTACCGCCAATAAAATTGGTGGTACACGAACACCAAGCAGAAGAGAAGTGTTGCCCAAAGTGTGGTGTTCTTGATGCCCTTAGACTCGTTTTCATGGAAACGCCACTTTTTCCCACTCTTCAGCCTGAGTAGTTACGAATAATCCATGTCCTGGTGAGCAAATAGCCGTAATTTCACCACTGTTCAAACAGCCTAAAACCCTTGCTGGAAAGCGAATGTAAAAGTTATTCTCAATGTTCAAAACAAATATTTAAACTTGAATTAGAGTGGGAATTACCCACTCTGAATTTACTACATTGCACCCAAAACCCGATCGAAAATACTCACAGCCCGATCGATCTCCAACTCAGTTACAATTAGTGGCGGCACAAACCGGACGACTTTTGGCCCCGCAGGGACTAATAATAAACCCAATTCCATCGCTGCTTTAACTACGTCGATTGCATTAATTTTACTCTCAGATTGCAACTCTAATCCATTAATTAAACCCCAACCCCGAACTTCCGAGATGGCGGGATATTTTGCAGCTAACTGTTGTAAACCAGCCCGCAATTGTTCGCCCCGTGCTTGGACATTGGCGAGAATATTTTCCCGTTCCAATGTTTGACAGACTGCTAAAGCCACTGCACAGACAAAGGGATTTCCGCCATAGGTACTTGCATGATCTCCAGGCTGGAATACATTGCAAGATTCTTTGCATAGCGTCGCGCCAATTGGAATCCCACCGCCTAAACCCTTGGCACTAGTGAAAATATCTGGCTCGATGCCTAATTGCTCGTAACCCCAATATTTCCCCGAACGTCCCATTCCCACTTGTACCTCGTCGAGAATTAGTAAAATTCCCTTCTCATCGCATAGTTTCCGCACTTGTTGGAAATATTCGATTTGCCCAGGATTCACGCCACCTTCGCCCTGCAATGGTTCCAGCATAATTGCCGCTACCCGTCCATCTAACTCCGAAATAGCCGACTCGATCGCAGCAAAATCGTTGTACGGTACATAGTGGAACCCTGGAATCAAGGGGCTAAAGTTCTGTTGATACTTAGGCTGTCCGGTGGCTGTGACTGTCGCTAGCGTCCGTCCGTGGAAACTAGCATGTGCAGTCAAAATCACTGGTTCGGTAATCTTCAAGACACTATGGGCGTACTTCCGCGCTAATTTGATTGCGCCTTCATTCGCTTCTGCGCCAGAATTACAGAAGAATACTCGATCGGCACAAGAATGGTCAACTAGCCACTTCGCCAATTCACCTTGCACGGGGACGTAATAAAGATTGGAAACATGCGTCAGCGTCTGAATCTGCGTTGTCACCGCTTCAATTACCGCTGGATGTGCGTGTCCCAGCGTACATGTCGCAATCCCTGCGACGAAATCCACATAAGCCTTCCCATCTGTATCCCAGACGGTACAACCCTCACCTTTAATTAAGGCGAGATTAAACCGTCCATAAGTAGTCATCACATGACTATTAAATTCATCCTGACTAAAAGTTGACAACAATTCTGGGTGAATCGTCGGTTGAACCGCTACTGTATCTAAACTCATCAAAATACTCCTTAAAAATCGTTAAACATCGGATCGAACGCCAGAAACTTTTCCGCGCTCTAAACTAAGATATCTACCAGCACGCTGCTGGAATACTGCCAAATTAAATTAACGCTTCGTTGGAATTTAATTCCCTGTCATAAAACACTTACGACTTACGACTTACGATTTACAACTTATTTTTGTCGTCGGCTACGACGAGAAGCTTGAGCTACGAGTTGGGTTAGATCGATCTGTGACTCCCACTGTGTGGAGCCATTCAGGTTGAGGGTGTAGCGACACCGATCTAATGAACTGTACATTTTTAAAAACCAGCCGAATAAAACTGATGATGTATCGTAAAACTGTTATAGCATTAACCAGTCAATTGAGCAACACTAGGGAACCTACTCGATCGGAAACATGTCCTGCGAGTTATTAATGGATCTGAATTTTTTCATGAAAACTTTACCCCGTAGCATTTCACTCCGTCACATCGCACTCCTGTTAACGGCATATTCGGCATCGATGTTTATGACAGGTTTGTCAGGAACTGCGTTTGCCCAAGAGAAAATCGTATTTAAGTCGCTAGCAGATTTTGATAAATGTGCCGCCAACAATAGCTATGATACTGGTGTTTGCATGGAAGCTCTACAAAAGTATGCGAAAGCGCACCCAAAAGAATTGTTCGCGATCGGTAAACGTGCTCGGTTACAATTTAAGCATTGGGCGGCGTTGCAGTTTTTTGAGCCTGGATTAGGCGCGTCGCCAGCCGCCACACAATGTGCGGATGAAGATGTTAGTTTAGCTATCGTTTCGGGGCTTTCCATGCCTGTAGATGCTACTCCCAACGCGATTGCACGTCGTCTATTAAGTGGCAAATGTTTTCCCTCAGTACGAACTGCGGTAGAGAAAGAAATCGCCAGTGCAAATGGTGAGGGGTACTTGCTGCAACATGCATGTCCTGTATTTGCGAAAAAAGGTATCAAGCTCAGTGGTTGCGAACCGAAAAAAGAGGTAGCTGCTGCACCAGTTATGGAAGAGAAATTGCCGATGGTGGATATTGCTAGTGCCAAAGTCGGTATTATCAAAGTTTACTCGGGATCTGAAGGCGAGCGGATGACGATGGCTGATGTACCAGGAACACCTGGAGCCTACTTGGTGCGAATTGATGGTGTCCGCAGCCCGATAAATGGCAAAACAATGGTACACAAAGAGCAAAAGTCTGGCAACGGATTTAACTACTGGACTGAAGTTGATGGTAAGCAATGGAATACCATTATTATGCGTGGTGGTAGCTATAAAAATTATACGGTCTATGTGCCTGGTCTTCGTGATGCGATCGGTATGAGCTACAACGAGAGAGAATCAAAAGCGGCTAGCGCAGACAGCTTTAAAAAATAGAGAAATATTGCCATCTTTACTGTGAGTTTGTGAGGGCGGTTAAAGATTTGTCTGAATCCATTTCCGCAAATTTTTCACCGCCTGATTAATTCCATCTATTTGGCAATCTGTCAAGAATTCTAATACTCGATCGGGTGATAAAATTGGGAACGTTGGAGATCGATCGACGATCTCATATTTATCTGACTGCAACTGGTAAAATATTAATGTTTTCCCATCGTATCGCCACACTTCACCAACTCCCAAGGTTGCATATAATGTAAGTTGATTGAGCGAGCTGCTAGTAATATCAATTTCCACGGCTAAATCGGGTGGTGGATCTTGCGTGAAATCTAACTTAGTTTTACCACGCACTGCTAGCTCGTTAGCAAAGTAGTAGCAAGAGTCGGGTTCCTTTCCAACTTCTAAATCTGGACGCTTAATCGTCATCGAACCGAATAAATTGTAATCTAAATCTAGTTCTTCTGCGAAGACGACAATCGCTCTTTCGATCTGACGATTATAGTTTTCATGTGATGGTAGTGGGGTCATAAATTCTAAATCTCCTCGGTAATAACTCAATCGCGCTTTTCCGTTATCACCGATTTCTGTTAAAAGATTTTCATAAAGATTCCAACTGATACCTTGAAGGAGAGTTCTCTCTTCACCCGTATTGATAACTGCTAACATTACTTCACCTCTAACTATAGCTCGGTAACTTGACTATTATAGCTTATCAAAAGTACCTACCTTAAATACTCCACCCATCGATCGAGTACTGATAGTGAACCATACCATACCCCTGAAGTGCGGGGCGAATGTCTAACTCCTTCAATAATAATATTCGTCGCACCTACTAAATGTGCCGCCGCGATTGCGGTAATCCCATCACCCCAAGTATTCCCTTCCCCACAAGTCTGTTGATAGCTACTATAAGCTAACCATTGACCGATCTTTTTTTCGCCATAAATTGACTTGCCTGCAACGCAAATATATTGAATTTCTGGATGAATCGCACCAGGATAATTATCGTTAACAAAATCAAGATTTTTCTTCGTCCAGCGTTCGCCACTAATGTGGGGAGTTCCCAGGGTAACTAGGCTAGCAATTTTGGATTTAGCATTCCACAAATTAGCTGTTTCGTCCACATCCCCATGAATTGTATAGGGTATTTCACCTAGATAAATTCGACTAATCCACCCACCTGCCGAATGTCCGACCAGATTGATTTGTTTAGCATTATTATTGGCTAGAGCTGTATTGACAGTTCGATCGAGTTGGCGCAAAATGGGAATCATCGATCGACCGCCGAGAGTTGGTATCCAGTCTCTTTTTCGCAGCGGTACCGTTGTCGTGGGCGTACCAAGTGCAGTCAAAGCTTGCTGAAGCGGCAGATAGACATCGGAACTTTCGAGATAGCCAGGTAAAATAACTGTAGGTAGCATTAGGATTGAATCTTGAAGATCGTTATATTGTCTTCCGTGTCACTGAATTTATAAATAATTGCGAATCGAGAATCGGCAATTGGCAATAGTCCTGTAATTTGCGCCGCTTGATACTAGTACATAAGATTTATCTCTCTCGATCGAATAAAGGTGGGATGATCCCGAGGGAGAAGAGGATGGTGAAACAGGAAGAAAGGGAGAAAGTTGCTAAAGCCTCAAACCTAAATTTATTAGTTTCGATCGATTATTGTGATAGGTTGGGTATGTTAAATAATAACCACTCCTCCTGCCTACTGGAATATATATGACATCGCCGCTTTATCGCTTGATGTCTGTACAGGTATCCACCTCAATATCTGTAAGCAATTTCCAGCATTTTCAGCAAGTGGCAAAGAGAGATTC
Source organism: Chamaesiphon sp. VAR_48_metabat_135_sub (assembly GCF_031418915.1). NCBI lineage: Bacteria > Bacillati > Cyanobacteriota > Cyanophyceae > Gomontiellales > Chamaesiphonaceae > Chamaesiphon > Chamaesiphon sp. VAR_48_metabat_135_sub. The sequence continues at coordinate 10,913 of NZ_JANOJV010000305.1, forward strand.
AGCGGAGACAAATAGTTTCAAGCCAATCGTCTCAAACTTCATGAGTATAAATACTTGTCGGTTTGTCGCAATGGGCTAAATGACGGATTGACTCAATTATCGTTAAAGCCGCAAGATTAAATTTCAACAAAAATTGAAACTTATTTCGGTAAAATCATTCATTACTATTGAATGAATAATTAACGAACCCCCAACGCGACATAACTGCTACGATCTTTTCCCCGCAGTCTAAAAATTCTTGCCCTATTCGCAAGGATTTTGGCTGTGACAGTTTTGTTTTGACTTAATTACCCAATCTTGTATTTTGAATTGGTAGAAAATGCGCACCCTCGCTCCAGAATTTAGCTATCCTACGCTCCAACATCCCGATCGTCATGTTTGGGACTTTTGGTACTATTTTGCACCAGATACAGAAATTTTTCATATATTTTACCTCAATGCCGATCGAGCATTAGTAGCCGAGGACAAACATCATTTTAGTTCTCAGGTAGGCTATGCAACTACTAAAGATTTTACCACAATCGAGTGGATTAGCGATCGTGTCCTCGGAGCAGATCCGCATGGATGGGACGATACATCGATTTGGAGTGGAGATATTATCAAGATTCAGGGTGGATTTTTGATGTTTTATACATCCAGAAATCAAGCGACAGATGATGGGATGACACAGAATATTGGTGTAGCATTTACCCATCATATTCAAACATTCGATCGTTGGTTTCGGATTCCCAATATTCGGATTCAACCTCAAGCTCCTTACGAACTACACCACGTTCCTGAAGACTTGACAATTCATGCTTGGCGCGATCCATTTTTATTCCGCCACCAGGAACAGATCTACATGTTGCTGTCGGCAAAAGATCCAGCTCAAGCATTAGGTAGAAAAGGTACAGTTGCTTTGCTCAAAGCTAAAAATAATAGCTTTGAACAGTGGGAATATTTACCGCCGATCTGTCAACCTGGCTTTTATGCAGAGATGGAGGTGCCCCAACTATACCGAACTGGTGTCGATTATGCCCTGGTATATAGTTCGTGGGCAAAATATGACTTCGCACCCACAACGCAACAAAGTGGTGGCTTGCAGGGGATTATATCGCCATCTCTGTTTAACTTTCCAGCCACAAATCCTAAGGTATTTTTACCTGAAACCGCGCAGCTCTATGCTTGTCGAATCATCCCCGAACTGAATGGGGAAATTGTGGGTTTTGATATCACTACTGGTGGTATCCGTCGCAGTGGCGTGCAGACTGGATTAGAGCATGTCGATCGGGATTTTAGCAGCTATTCGATCGATATCTAGTAAAATGTAGGGGCAATTCGTGTTGCTTCTACATTTTACTCTTTGTTCTCAACATCAGACCCTCAACTGTGAACGCTGCTCAACAGGCTACCGATCTCATCCTTACCAGTAAAATTGCCTCTGCTGTCAGTCTGTTTCGGAGCGAGTTTCCTGATGCGAAAGTAGATTTAAAGCCGTGGGCTGAGGATCGCGATACACAGCAACTAGTCGATCCTGATTCGATCGATTTTAGCTTTCATTTTCCTGGCTGGAGTCGGCGGTGGCAAAGTCGCAGTGTTCTAGTTCAGCTTCGATTTTATGAAGATCTGATTGCTGATGTAGATGGCAAGCCCTGTCAGTCTACACGCAACTTTATTGGATTGGAAGTTGCTGGCTTCGATCATCGCGGTAAACAGTGGCGATTGTCCACTATCGATGATTGGGAGTTTGAAGGAGATATTCAACCTCAGCCAGAAATAGCTGAAAAGTTAAAACAGTTTTGTCGCCAGATTTTTGAGTTATTTCGTTTGTAAATTGATTTACATTTTACCCGATCTAAATATCCAGTCTCGATCGTACCTAAAAGAAGCACCCTTACATAATCTAGCTATCCATTTGTAGGGGTGCTTTCACGATCTCCCTATTACTCAGCCGCACAACTCACTGGACTATTACCGAATCCCATCTGAATAGTCCCTTTAATTTACGCCCAAGACTACTAATGATCGATCGAGATCCGAGATTAGCAAATTAATAATAAAAATTGTGACAGGATCTTCTATACTTAACGAGTCATGGCTTTCAACTGAATCTTAAAATCCCGATTCTCACTTTGTCCTAATCTCGATCTGTATCTATGAGCACAAACACATCCTTGCGGTTTTTAGTCGTTGCTGGTGCATTGCTGAATAGTCATGCGGTATCCGCACAGAATTCATTTTCAAACTTGCAAACTTTAGTAGCAAATAATACATTAGGATCTGAATTATCGGGTGCAAATGTTCTCAGTACACCCGATCCTGTGAAAGTTGAAACCTCACAGACTAACTATACTTTTGGCCAACATCTGGCAAGCAAGATTAGCCCAAAAGATCGGAAGGGAAATGACTCGAATGTAGCCGATCCTGCTATTGAAGATCGTCAGTCAGGATTTAATAAAGATCGTAGTCTAACTCACCAAGATTTATCCGTACCCAGCGGCAAAGTAGATCGTCCACAGATAAGCAGTATATTTTCTAGCGATCTTGGGACTCTACGACGTAATTCTAAAATTAGTGCTGTACCATTTCAGTCACGACCGGATGCTTCGATTGAAATTCCCGTTCCAGCACCACTGACTCAGATTATTCCAAATTCGGCCCAAGTAGTTCCAATTCCCGCAACAACATCTAGCTCAACGGTAGTGCCTACCGCTCATCCAGCAGGATTTATTGCGCCAAGATCTAATCCTATTCCCTTTACGAATAATGCTGCTCCAACACCCAATTTCACCCCCTTTAAGGAGCCAAGTCTAGAATTAATATATCCGTTGATGACTCCTGCCACCATCACTTCTCGCTTTGGTTGGCGGACACACCCACTCACAGGTAAACGTCGCTTCCATTCTGGGCTAGATATCGGTGCACCCACAGGCGCACCAGTCGTTGCCACTGAATCTGGTACCATTGTTTCGGCAGGTTGGAATGGGGGCTATGGTAAGGCGATCGTGATTCAGCACAATGGTACTCAGCAAACTCTCTACGGCCATCTCTCGGAGATATCTGTCCAATCAGGTCAATCGATCGCCAAAGGCACCGTCATCGGGCTGGTTGGCAGCACTGGAAACTCGACTGGACCTCACTTACATTTTGAAAGTCGAGTGTCCAATGGCAGTAATTGGGTGGCAGTAGATCCCAGTCGGGCAATCCAGTATGCTGTAGCTAATCTTCGCCGATCGATGCCATTCGCACGGAAAGATTTGCCACAAGGACTTTAATTTATTAGAAAGTTAAAGGTTGAAAGTTTGGTGTTTGGACTCAAGTGTTTTTTACTTCCCAAACCCCCACACCCCGATTTGCAGTCGGAACTTGCTAAAATAGTAAGCCTGTGAATATTTCTAGAATTGCTATGACAGTTAAACCAGAATGGTTGCGTGTAAAAGCACCGCAGTGGGAACGAGTAGGTAATGTCAAAGACATCCTCCGCGACTTACAGCTCAATACTGTCTGCGAAGAAGCTTCTTGTCCGAATATTGGGGAGTGCTTCAGTGCTGGAACAGCTACGTTTCTAATTATGGGACCTGCCTGTACTCGCGCGTGCCCTTACTGTGATATTGATTTTGAGAAAAAACCTCAGCCTCTAGATCCGACAGAACCAATCCGGCTAGCGGAAGCTGTCAAGCGACTCAATCTCAAACACGTTGTAATTACCTCTGTCAATCGGGATGATTTACCCGATGGGGGTGCAGGTCAATTTGTGTTATGTATCGAGGCTGTACGTTCCCTCTCACCCCAGACCACGATCGAAGTACTCATTCCAGACCTATGTGCCAATTGGCAGGCATTGGAGACGATTTTAGACGCGGCTCCAGAAGTGCTCAATCATAATACTGAAACCATCCCCAGATTATATCGCCGCGTTCGCCCTCAGGGTGATTATCAACGTTCCCTGGAAGTCCTGGCTCGATCGCGTGCCTATACTCCAAAGGTTTATACTAAATCAGGGATTATGGCTGGTTTAGGCGAAACTGATGAGGAAGTGAGACAAACCATGCGGGATCTGCGATCGGTAGATTGTGATATCATCACGATCGGGCAATATCTCCAACCATCCGCCAAACACCTCACCGTCGCCGGATTCATCACTCCCCTTCAGTTTGATGATTGGCGAATATATGGGGAAGAAATTGGCTTTCTTCAAGTTGTTTCGACACCCCTAACTCGCAGTTCCTACCATGCCGAGGAAGTCCAAAAATTGATAGTCAAATATTCAAGATAACCGATAATTATTAATCACATTTAAAGGATGTTTGAAAAGTTTTATTTGTTACAAATATAGGCTATCAATCCCCCCAATTCCCCCTTTTCCTACTTTTTAATGGGGTGGGGGGATTAAATCTAGGGAATCCCAACAGTAAAATCGTTCCAGTCGTATGAATCGACTATGCTGTCTTGGTATCAGTCAATCTGTTTGGAATGAATTATTATTTGCAAGTCCCTAAGATAAAAGCACTCCAATTTGGTGGTGTTCGATCGACTTTCATTGTTTCTAGCATGGCTTGACGGATCGATATTAGAGTACCCGCACGATACTGGGGATACTATCGATCGAATCTAACTGTCTAATTTCAGCTAATGCTGATTCAAAATCGCCTTCAGAGACATCGTGGGTCACTACGACAATTTCAGCGCGATCTCCTTGGAAGCCAGTTTGAACGATCGATTCGATACTGACATTGTGCGATCCAAATCGAGTCCCCAATTTACCAATTACGCCTGGTACATCTAGACAAAGAAATCTGACGTAGAAACTGCTCCGTAGGCTCGATAAAGGAGCCATTCGACTATAATCAGTGTGGGCGCAGCTCAAGAGAGGATGAAGAGCCGTATTGGGCGACGTGACGGCATCTTCGCGGCTGGGTTTACTCTGCATTACACCGACGATCGCCAAAATATCCGAAACTACCGCCGAAGCCGTCGCGCCAGCACCCGCCCCTGGGCCGAATAACATCACTTGCCCCAAGGGTTCGCCTTCGACTAAAATCGCATTGTATACGCCATTGACATTAGCTAGAGGACGATCTTTGGGAACGAAGGTTGGGTGTACCCGCACAGATACCGCACCACCTTCAACTCGCTCGGCGATCGCCAGTAATTTAATCACAAAATTGAGCTTATCAGCATAGGCGATATCCGTCGCACTGATTTTCCTAATCCCTTCGCAATACACATCATCCCTGTTAATTCTGCCACCAAAGGCAAGAGATGCCAAAATTGCGATTTTATCCCCTGCATCCAAACCATCCACATCAGCAGTCGGATCTGCCTCCGCATAGCCAAGTTTTTGAGCATCGGTAAGGATATCTGAAAATTCCCCACCTTCAGAGGTCATTCGGCTGAGAATATAGTTAGTCGTACCATTGATAATTCCAGTAACGCGCCCAATGCGGTTCACACCGAGGGATTGTTTTAACGGTTGAATTACCGGAATCCCGCCCCCGACAGCCGCTTCTAGCATCACATAGACACCTGCGTTATTGGCTGCAGTAAAAATTTCGTCACCAAATCTGGCGATGACAGCTTTATTAGCTGTGACGACATGTTTGCCGTGTTCGATCGCTTTGAGCATCAAACTACGAGCTGGTTCGATCCCACCTAGTAGCTCAACAATAATATCAATTTCGGGGTCGGAAACGATCGAATCTAGATCTGTCGTCACTAGCTCGGAAGGGAGATCGACAGTCCGAGGTTTATCGATCGATCTTACGCCCACACGCTGGATTTCCACAGACTGGAGTAAGTGATGTCGCCCTACGGGATCTTGGAGAATTTGAACTGTACCAGTACCGACGGTACCCAATCCGAGGATGCCAATTTTAACCACAACTTTAACTATTTTAGATTCACGACCCAATTTCGATCTTAAACTAGTTCGCACTCAAATTTGTCAGCGTAGCCGCTGTAGCAAAAAATTGAGATCGATCACCCAAATTTTACTCTCGGCTCTTTTCAGCGTTCGCGGCGATTTTGGACGAATACACACACGGCAAATGCGATACCTGCAATCCCGATTTTGAGTGGTAGATTTTTTGCCGAAGATCGATCGATCCCATCCAAGCTAAAGCTCTTGGCGAATACTTTCAGGTTGCTGCTAGTTTATTTATTTGAAATTAGATTACTTTGCTGCGCTTGATTCTGTTGAATTAGCCTCATCAATAGTCGTAATCCTTCATTAACAGCCCCAGAATCAGGGAAAACTGTCGCGACATCAGGATCTAGCTCAACCGTGAGATTCGATTTTTTGCGTCCCTGTCCACGAGCAACGACAGTGAGTTGAGTAAAATCGTATTCAGGGCGTAAATCATCATCCATTTCAGAGATCTGATTCATAAGCTTTACGTTCTTTGCGAGTAACTTGACGGGCACTAATTAGCCGCGTGGCATCTGCACGCTCGGTATAAGAGACAACGAGTAATCGTCCCCTGGCTGATTCTCCCATGATAACGAATCGTTGCTCTTGAATGGAGTGTTCTGGATCGGCAAAGGTTAAAAATAACGGATCTTCAAATACAGAAGTGGCTTCGTCGAAAGAAACATCATGCGTGGAAATGTTGCTTTTGGCTTTTTCTTCGTCCCACTCAAATGACATAACTCCACTTTACCGATTTACTCTCCTAATTTTACCAGTACGCAGTTATTTCACTCAAGCTTGATCGAGCGGTATCTGTTTGTGTCTGAATTGATCGGCTATGATGGCAACGATCGATTAAAATATAATCTAAATATCGAGAAAATGATGTTGTGAGGAAAACGCCAGTCGATCTGTATCGGATGGGAAATGCGATCTCTTCCAGAATGGAGAATATCCGAGCTAAGGATATCGATATGTATGAAGCTGATGGGAAGGTGTGGATCGCTGCAAACTCAGGAGGTATTTCTACGTTCTCCGTTAGAGGAATTGGCAAGAACTGGTGGAAACTGGATTTAGAGGCAGAAATTCCAAGCGAGCTTAGAGTTGTAAATGATTATGGGAATCATTGGCTATGGGAGCCGAGCTATTCGATGCCATTAGATGAATATCAGCGTGTTCTAGAATCAGTTGGTAATCTATTTTATAAAGTAAGTTGAGGAAAATTATCATGATGAACCTATCACCAAAGGCAATGAGATCGATCGCCGAAGCACTAGAGTTTCGGATTGCAGCGTATCAAAGTCAATTGGATTCGGAAGAGTTATCTGAGGATGAAGTTTCAGATGTGACAAATGATTCGATGTTTTTAGAATCGTTACTACAGGATTTGAAAAAAGCTTTGGCTATGCCTGTGGCGCAGGTTTTTTGAGATGTACTAGATTCGGTCTACCATAACAAGATATGCATCTAATCTCAATTCGGAACCTACGATCCGATTCTGTCAAATATCCAGATACGCAAAGAGTAATTGAAGAATGGTACAAAGTTGTCAAAAGTGTGTCTTGGCAAAATCTTGAGGAAGTTAAACAAATTTATCGCGATACAGAAGCTGTTAGTAATTTTACTGTCTTCAATATCAAAGGAAATAAGTATCGATTAATTGTAGATATCAACTATGTTAATCAAACTATTTACTACAAGTATTCTATAACTCACGCAGAATACGATAAGGATTCTTGGAAAAATGACGATTACTTAGGATAGAGCAGTCTATGTGAATTTGTTAGCGGATTTTGTTCCTGAAGTTATTACATCGGAAGCAGAGTACGATCGAGCCTTAGCAATCGCAGAGCCTCTAGTAGCAAATCACAATCTGAGTAATGAAGAGTCAAAATTTCTATCATTAATTGTGACATTAATCGAAGACTATGAAGGTAAGCATTATCCAATGGGTGATGTTAGTCCTCATGCGGCTTTGCTACATTTGATGGAATATAGTAGCACTAGTCAAACTGATTTGGTTGGATCGATCGGTTCTGCTGAAGTTGTGGCTGAAATTTTTGAGAGTAAACGATCGATCGATCCCATCCAAGCTAAGGCTCTTGGTGAATACTTTCAGGTTTCTGCTAGTTTATTTATTTGAAAGATCGAGATACTCGACCGAAATCGATTGATCGAGCAAACCCAATCACATTTAGATCGAGTATTCAATTTCAGCAGATCTTCGACATTCTCCTCTTCTGAAAATAGAGAAGCTGCATATTGCAACGAAAAATTAGTAACATCCGATCGATCTTGTTCTGTCCAGTGATCGCTAATATCAATAACTGAGACGTTCTGCTTTAATCCATCTAAAATCAATGTTGCTAATTGCAATCGATCTGTTGGTGATAAAGTCTGAATGACTGATGTATAAATCTCTTCAGCAATAGGTGACATATATATTTCTCCCAGGCATCTTTTATTCGCTTAACATAATTATATAGAGATATTTGGGAACAATAACATAACGTTAGTTACAACTGATCGATATGTTAAACAAGGTAAGGGACAAAGTTGAGTTTAAAAGTGAAGCTGAACTCGAAAAATTTGTCTATGGGCACTTAGATGAATTATTAGCACTTCAGCCAATTGCTAAACAATACAGAGTTAACGGTGATATTTGTGATATTTTAGCGGTTGACGATCGACAGCAATTGAGCATTATTGAGCTAAAGAATGTGGAAGATCGATATATAGTCCAACAACTGACTAGATATTATGAGAGCTTAATTGAAGAAAAACCATTTTCAAATTTAATCAATTATGAAAATGAGATCAGGCTGATTGCCATTACCCCATCATTTCATCAGCACAACTTAATAGACAGAAAACATACTAGACTAGAAATTGAGTTTTGGAGCTTTGACATCGCGCAAGTTAAAGGCACAAAGAATATATTATTTACGTTGAGTAACTGTGATACCAATGAGAAAAATACATCGCAAATATCAACAGGTAGAAATGATGATGTCTTGCCCAAAGAGAAAGTACAGAAGACAGAAATAGAGTGGAGTGAAGATCCTGCGGAGCGGTGGAAGCAATATGTAATGGTTAATGCCCCCTATATTGATGCTGTTGATTACTACATGAGGCTAAATTATTCATCCAAGTTAGCAATTCAGACGTTAACGGCTGAAGAGGTAAGAGAAAAATCTAAAAAATACAAACGTGCTTGTACAAAGGAATTCAAGATTAAATTAGAACTCTTATCTAAGGAAAGTGGAATAACTAGAAAATTTAAAACAGTAAAGTTACCACAAAATATCCAACTAGGTCATCTGGCTGCATGGTGTATAGAAAATAAAGTACCCAATGCGATCGAAGTTCGTTATAACCAAAGCCTTATGCAAGTGCAAAGTAGCGAACATCGAATAAAAGTAGAAGCTTTCATCGCTCATCATCTAAGCTTGCTTGGAGTTGAGAGCAATCCTGACATCGCCGATGGACGTACCTGTATTCTCAATACAAAAATTCCTATATGGGTTCTTGTTGCAATGCGTGAGATGCTGGATTATAGTGATGAAGAAATTCACGCCTTGTATCCAAATCTATCAGAGATAGAATTAGAAAATGCGTGGGCACATGCGTCTGATTATGCGAGAACAATTAGATCGGAAACAGGCGATATATTTGAGTATCTTACAACTCATAAGATGTGGTAAATAATTTGTATTGAACCAATCGAGTTATTCTCCTAAAATCAATCTCGATCGAACCACACTAACCAACGGCAACTCCACACCAGCAAACTGTTCTAACATAAACACCATCTGTTCAGGACGCAACAACGTTCCATCATTTGCACAACTCCCCACATATCTCAATTCCACGTCTGTCTCATCAGCAATTTTCAATAATTCCAATTCATATAAACGTTCTCGCAGGTTTATTTGTGTATTCTTGCCAGATTTAGACTTTTTATTCTGAATGATTTCCTGACTAGCTAACACCGCCGCGATCCAAGTTTCCCATTGGGGAGGTGTTTCGCTAGCTGATGAAACAGTAATTAGATATTCTGCCTGAGTGATTAATGCCGAAGCAGCGGGTTGTTTGAGATCGACGGATTCTACTCGATAGATAGGAATATCTGCGGGTAATTGTGCTGCTAATTTCGATTGAAATTCGGACTCATCCATGATGGTGGTGAGTTCAAAATCGGCGATTTCACCTGTGCTGGTTGAGCCTAATGGTAAAGCATTGGCAATCATGATGCGGGGTGCGGGATGGAAGCCCCCACTATAGGTTACGGGAATACTGGCGCGGCGGATGGCTCGATCGAATAACTTGGCTAAATCTAGATGCCCGATTAAAGACATTTTGCCACTTTTGCCAAACCATACCCGCAACCGCTGTACCTTGTCGGTGTTGGGGGTAAATTGTCCGGTAAATTCGGGAATCGGTAGGGGTGGGACGATGACATTGTGACCGAAATCGGTGCCACACACGCCGCAATGGGAGCAACCATCGAATGAGCAGTCGGGGACAATGCCAGCGGCGAGCGCGCGTTCGAGGTCATCTTGGAGCCACTTTTTATCGATACCCGTGTCGAGGTGATCCCAGGGGAGGGGGGCGTTGAGATTGTGGGGGAGTGGAGTGGGGGCGTGTGGGAGTGGGGTGGGCAGGGTACCCATTAAGGGCACCCCTACGAATTCTGGTGTGTTAATGGGATCTGTTGGTGCGGATTCGCCTGTGGCAAGGCGAAGCTTGAGTTTTGGAGCGCGACTATTAATGACAGATCCTAGTACCGTACTAGGATCTGTAGGGGTGCCCCTCGTGGGTACCCTGCCATCTTCGGTACCCACACCAAATCCTTGCTCGGCGACTGGTGTTTCGGCTGAGATCTTTACCCCACCCCAACCCTCCCCTTGGAAAGGTGAGGGAGCCGGATCTAAAGCCCCCCTTTCCAAGGGGGGTTGGGGGGGTAAATTCTCAAATACATTCCATTCGCCATTTTCGACGCGGCGATATTTCCAGTCTAAACCAGCTTCGTCGATCGCTTGTGCCCAGGCACCGTAGGCTTTCTCCAAACTTTCCCACCAAGCATCCATACCCGCGCCGAGTTCCCAGGCGCGACGAATTACTGGCGCGAGAGATCGATCGCCCCGACCGACAAAATCTTCCATTGCCGAGATCCGCACGTCGGTATAATTGACTTTAACGTCGCGCAGATTGTAGAACTCATGCTTGAGTAACCGTTGTTTACGATCGAATTCAGTAGTTGACACCGAGTGCCATTGGAAGGGGGTATGGGGTTTGGGCGTGAAGTTGGAGATAGTGATATTAAAGTGCAACGTGCGTCTACCTTTTGCCCAACATTCCCGCTTGAGCCAACGCACGGTTTCGGCAATCCCGACGACATCGACATCGGTTTCACCAGGTAAACCGATCATAAAGTAGAGCTTAATCTTATCCCAACCCTGCTCGAAGCCAGTCTTCACACCGCGCAGCAATTCTTCATTCGTCAAACCTTTATTAATAATATCCCGCAACCTTTGGGTACCCGCTTCCGGCGCGAAAGTTAAACCACCTTTGCGCGTACCGCCGATGATATTGGCGATATCTTCATCAAATCTATCCACCCGCTGACTGGGGAGGGAGAGCGAGATATTCTCATCCTTGAGCCGATTCTTGATTTCCAAGCCCACAGCAGGCAGAGCGAGATAATCCGAGCAACTGAGAGATAAGAGCGAGAACTCATCATAACCCGTCGATCGCATTCCGGTTTCGATCGCATTAATTACCGCTTCCGGCTCCACATCTCGCGCAGGGCGAGTCAACATCCCTGGCTGACAAAAGCGACAGCCACGGGTACAACCACGGCGAATTTCGATGGTGAGTCGATCGTGGACAGTTTCGACGTAGGGCACCAACCCGATCGAGTATGCTGGAATCGGGGTAGCTACCCGTCTCAGAATCCGCTCTGGTACGTCAGGATGATTTGGCTTCACACTCCCATCGGGATGCAAATCGTAAAATTGGGGTACATATACGCCCGGAACCTGCGCCAGATCCAATAATAAATCGCGCCGACTCAGCCCCGCATTTTTGCCATCTTCAACGACTAAACCAATTTCTGGCAATAACTCTTCCCCATCCCCCAGAGCGATAAAGTCAAAGAAATCTGCATAGGGTTCGGGATTCGATGTTGCCGTTTGCCCACCTGCAAAAATTAGGGGATAATTACCCGCCTCACGCTCGCGCCACGTCAGGGGAATTCCAGCGAGACTCAACATCTCTAATATATTCGTCGCACCCAATTCGTAGCTGAGACTAAAACCGAGGATATCAAATTCGGCGAGGGATTGCTGCGACTCCACGCCAAATAATGGTGTCTGAGTATCGCGTAACTTCTGGGCTAAATCTGCTGCGGGAAGGTAGGCTCGATC
>NZ_JANOJV010000306.1:0-7845 GCF_031418915.1 Chamaesiphon sp. VAR_48_metabat_135_sub
GGGGTGTGGGGGTGTGGGGGTGTGGGGGTGTGGGGGTGTGGAAGACACTTGTTACCCTTTACCCTTTACCCTTTACCCTTTACCCTTTACCCTTTACCCTTATACCCCTAAAGCGATCGAGCCTAAAACCTCTTACCCAGAGCGGTGCGGGCTTGTTCGCGATCGTCGAAATGGATTTTTTCGGTACCGAGGATTTGATAATCTTCATGTCCTTTGCCTGCAATTAGGACTCCATCACCAGATTGAGCGCTCGAAATGGCGTGGGCGATGGCTTCGGCTCGATCGGCAATTACTTCTACGCCGTCTGTACGGGTGATTCCAGCTACCACATCTTTGAGGATTTGGGCGGGATCTTCGGTGCGGGGATTGTCGGATGTTACTACGACTAAATCCGCAAGCTCGGCGGCAATTTTACCCATCAAAGGGCGTTTAGTGCGATCTCGATCGCCACCACACCCAAATACACAAATCACTTTACCATGAATAAATGGACGTGCGGCAGTGAGTAAGCTTTCCAAGCTGTCAGGCGTGTGAGCATAATCAACGATCGTCGTGATATCTTGTTGGGGTGATATTTGGACTCGTTCCATTCGTCCGGGTACGCCAGGGAACTGCGCCATTGCCACGACGATCGATTCTAAGGTCATGCCCAGGTGTAAACTCGTCCCCACTGCGGCGAGGAAGTTTTCGAGGTTGTAGTCGCCAACTAGGGGCGAACTGAAGGAAATTTCACCGTGGGGTGTATGGAGTTTGCCGTTGACTCCAGTTTGTTGATATTCTAATTCGCTCGTCCACAGATCGGCGTTTGAATTGGTGGTACTATAACTCCAAACTTGTGCTGAAGGGATCTGACTAATTAATCTTTTACCATACTCATCATCCAAATTGACGATCGCCCGTCCAGTCAAGTATTGTGGGCTAAATAATAACGCCTTAGCCTGGAAATAATTTTCCATATTCTCATGATAATCCAAGTGATCCTGGGTGAGATTGGTAAATACGCCCACTTCAAACGGACACCCCATTACCCGCCCTTGATCCAGTGCGTGAGAACTAACTTCCATTAGTGCTACCTGACTTCCAGCCGTTAGCGCGAGAGCTAATTGTTGCTGTAAATCGACAGCGAAGGGAGTCGTATGAGTAGCTGTTTTTTGATAACCTTTCCAACGGGTATACAGTGTACCGAGTAAGGCTGTCGAGATATCGGCTTGAGCTAGTAAATATTCGATAATGTGCGTGGTAGTGGTTTTACCATTGGTACCAGTCACACCCACCATTTTGAGCGTATGAGCAGGACGGTTGTAAAAAGTCCCTGCCAGAGCAGCACAAGCTGCTACCATATCCTCAGCGATAACTACGCAATTAGCTGGATCGGCAGGATGTACGGCTGCTGCTGTGGGTGAAATTATCGCACCAATCGCGCCTGATGCGATCGAGCCTTGCCAAAATTCACCCCCATCAACGCGAGTTCCAGGCATACCAATGAATAAATCTCCCGCAGTACAGGCGTGGGAGTTAGTTTTTAAGCCAGTTACTTCTAAGTCTAAATTTGGATGCTCGCTCGAATGACTAATTTGGCTCTGAGACAGAAGTTCGCGTAATTTCATAAGAGAGGTAGAATCTGTGGGGGCGGGTTGATACTTGTGGGATGGTGCGTTACGGCTATCGCCTAACACACCCTACTATCTGTCAACTGTCAACTGATTTAAAATTTGCTGCACATGGGAAACCCCAGCACGAGGTGAAAAACGAGGAATCAGACGTTCTTCCCCATCAACTTGTAAATATAGTACAGGGATTTCGTATTGATAGCGATCGAACCAATCGGGATTAGTCGTAATTTCTCTAATTTCTAGCTGAATATCCAACTCGGTAATTTGCTCTAACTTCTCTTGCAAGCCTTCACACAAATGACAGCCTACCTTGCTATACAAAATTAAATGCATGGGATTTGAGCTAAACGATCGAACTTATTCAGTACAATACAATAACTGGTGACGGTCGATCTTAAACCAACTGTGTCGATCGACTAATTTTTTCGACATCACATCCCCTAATACAAGTTTGTTTGAATTGCTGCGTAGATCTTTACCCCACCCCAGCCCTCCCCTTTCCAAGGGGAGGGGGCAAAAGCCCCCCCTTTATAAGGGGGGGGGTTGGGGGGGGTAACACCATCTCAACCCAAGTCTAATAGACTTGCTTATACACCCCCACACCCCCACTCCCCTACTCCCTCACACTCCCGCAACGATGGAAGAGCTGTTATACATCGAAATACCTACCCCAGAGATCGATCGAGTTCGATCGTGGTTGCAGACAAAATGGCAGCCAGAAGTAGGTACAATCATCATCACCCCCGATGGATTGAGACTGCAATTTCCAAATAACGCAACAACTCCCACCCCAGAATTATCGATCTTCGTGTGGACGTTGCAAAGAACCACATATCTCAAAGTCTTTCGCTGGGCGGATCGATCGATATCTGGCGAAGCTCAGATCCTCAAAGAATTGATCGCCAAAATCCGCCAAGAATTTCCTGCTACACATCCCGCACCGCCAGAAATCGATCTTAGCAACCAGTCAATTTTTGCAGCACTCGAACCTTACTACCCCACCACCGTTAAATACTTCCAAAAAATGCCCAACGGGGAAGCAGATCTCCAACGGGTATATTGGTGGGAAAAACGCTGGCGTGAAGGTGTCAAAAATCCCCAGGAACCCAAACAGGTATTATTTCGCGTCGATGATACATCCCATTTAACAACAGATAACCAACCTAAATATGACCTAATCTATATCGGTGGCGCATTAGGTGTAATTCATGCGGCGGTAATGGCGCGGTTAGGCTATCGCGTGCTATTGCTCGAACGTTTACCATTTGGGCGAATGAATCGGGAATGGAATATTTCTCGCGATGAATTTCAACGGTTGATAGACTTAAATTTATTCACCCCTGCGGAATTTGAAAGCGTAATTGCGCGGGAATATGTGGATGGATTTAGTAAGTTTTTTGATGCTTATAATCCGCCCAATTGTAAGGCGAAGGTGTTATCGACACCGACAGTGTTGAATATTTGTCTAGATGCCGAGGCATTATTGCGCGTCTGCGGGGACAAATTGCGCCAAGCAGGTGGGGAAATCTGGGATGAGACAGAATTTAGCCGCGCTGATGTTTCGGAGCTAGAAACGGTCGTTACCAGCCAGCATTTGCCGACGGGAAAAACGCGAATCGCACGGGGAAGACTGCTAGTAGATGCGATGGGTACGGCTTCCCCAATTGCATGGCAATTAAATGGTATCCATGCTTTTGATAGTGTATGTCCGACAGTGGGTGCAGCGATCTCCAGTGGCTTCGAGCCAGAGGTGTGGGATGCTAAATATGGGGATGTATTATTTACCCACGGGGATATCTCGCGCGGGCGACAATTAATCTGGGAATTATTTCCAGGTGCAGGGGAAGAACTCACCGTTTATCTCTTCCACTATCATCAAGTTAACTCCGAAAATCCTGGCTCATTGCTAGAAATGTATGAGGATTTCTTTACAATTTTGCCAGAGTATCGCCGCTGCGATGTAGATAAATTGGTGTGGCGGAAACCGACATTCGGTTATATTCCTGGACATTTTACAGTTAGTAGTAGCGATCGAGTGGTAGCATTCGATCGACTCATTGCGATCGGTGATGCAGCTTCCCTCCAATCTCCGCTAATTTTCACGGGATTTGGTTCCCTCGTTCGCAACCTTCCGCGCCTAACTCACTTACTCGATACCGCCCTCAAACACGATCTGTTAGATACCGACGCACTCAGCCGAATTCGCGCCTATCAGAGTAATGTCGCCGTCACCTGGCTATTTTCTAAAGGGATGATGGTACCGACTGGGATGGCGTTACCACCAGCGCGGATTAATGCGACGCTAAATACCTTCTTCGGCTTACTCGCAAACGAACCGCCACAAGTAGCCGATACATTTATCAAAGATCGCACAGATTGGATTACCTTCAATCGCCTCGCGCTTAAAGCAGCCAAACAGAATCCATTATTACTATTGTGGATCTGGAAAATTGCTGGAGCTAAAGATATCTTCCGCTGGTTGGGTAGTTATATCGTATTTGGATTGAATGCGATCGTCAATTTCCTATTTGCTGGCTGGATTCCATCTTTAGCAACCCAAATTCAACCCTGGTTAGAATCGAGATCTCCACGCATGTGGTTGCGGCTATTAGCTTTCAGCTACAGCCTCAGAAGTGGCACACAACCGCCAGCATTTCCACCTAATCCCCGGATCGATACTAATTCACTCACAGTTCGAGAATTGAGAATTGATAATTAATAATTACCTCTTCCTAATACTGGGTGGTAGAAATAAACTCAGTATTGAGATCGCTGTCAATCCCGATCGAAACACTAGTAGATTTGGTCGATCGATACTAGGCGGTTTATACTCCTCGCAATCTCCGATCCTTTGCCGGCGATTACGTTACAATTCTTAAACAAACAGACACCTGAATAAATATCATGACAGTTGCCTACCCTCACAAACTCCGCAACAATCTCAGTGCCAGAGACATTTTACAGCGCGTTGTTCGCGAGCGAGAAATTCATCTGATGACTCTCAATCGTTACCGCTACAACGAACAACGTAGTTGTAAGGATCTGACGGAATTAATCGAGAAACTCAACGGAAATCCCCCAGAAATGATTCGGGATCTTTCCCATCATGTCAGCGACGAATCCCGTCATGCGATGTGGTTAACCGATCTTTTAATCGATATTGGTGGCCCGCTGAATACCCCACCAGGAGTATCATATATCGATGAGTTTGAACGGTTGATCGATAGTGAAAATTACACCAATCCTGAAGATGCCCTGATTGCGGCATTAGCGGCGATTAATGTCACTGAAAAACGTGGCTGTGAATATTTTGCAGCTCATATTCATGCGCTCAAAGCCGCTCCAAAAACTGAAGAAAATATTAAAATTCGCGAAACGATCGAGAAAATCTTCCCTGAAGAAATCGCTCACGTCCGGTGGGGTAATCAACAGCTAGCTAAAATTGCCGCTCAAAGTCCCGCCCATCGTCAAAAAGTCGAAGCAACTAAACGTAAGTATATCGCGATCGAACAAGCTGCATACGAGTCGGGAATGGACATCATGTTTGGTGCGGAAATGCGACGAGTAAATAAGTTGATGGATGTCGTAAATACTCTCCCACTATGGGAGCGTCCCCAGTATCTCATGGCGCGTCTTCCCGAAACTATCCTCGATCCCGAACTCCAAAAAGTCCGCATCACCGCCGCTCAAAAAGCTTGGAACCGAGATCCTGAAGCTTTTGTGACTCAGTTTATTCCCATGTTTTTGGGTAAATCTATAAAGTAGGCGGAAATGAGTTCGGGATTCGGGATTCGGAGTTCGGGGTTCGGGATTTGGCAAGAGAAATACTAATTTTTGTCAGAGGTACAGAATCGTAACTCGACTCAGCAACTTGGGTTAATCTACGATTCTTACTATCGTTGGTTTAGACTTGCATCTGGCGAATAGACCTTTGCCTCGATCGCCTCCTGAATCTCTCCAGGTACACTGGTGAAAAACTGATATCCAGTTAGCTTTTCTACATCTTTAACCGAAGTAATATATTGTTGCCAGGAATCTGATTTAATCCCCTGCTTATTCGGTACGATGACCGCGATCGTGCGGGTATTTTTATCGACTCCAGCCACACCAGAATTTGGTCTATCTAGCACTAAAATCACTTTCCACGTTACTGCAGGTACAACTACTTTGCCATTCCCTACAGTCGCTTTTAGCCCATTTTTCCCAATGCCACCCTGTCCGTGTCCGCCGGAAATAATAAATAGTTCTTTACCAGATCTAACTAATTGACGACAGTATTTTTCTAACTGTACCCACACCCCCTGATTATTATCTGGCGACTGGGGGATGATATTAGTCATCAAAAAAGTCTGAATATTGTCCTCTGGAGAACGACTGCGATCCTCTGAATTGGTCATGTGACCGCGATCGAATCCACTGCCAGTATAATCGGCAGGCTTGATACGTTCCCACCCCGCAGGCAACTCTTCATCAGGTGCAAACTTACCTACGCGGTGAGCATCTCCCAACCAGGATGCATTGAGTTCCCAAGACACCCAATTGGGTATGCCTTTATTTTTGGAATAGGAGAGGGCGTACTGGGGACGCGCAATCAGGTAGTTTTCCGAATTACCAGGGGAACTAGTTGCTTGAGATGGGTTGCCCATCAGTAGATTGATATTTCCCTTCGTTTCCCCATTGAATGGGATATTCGGATTGCGACAGGCTACTAAACTAACCGCGATCGTCAAAACTAGTAGGTAAGCTATTTTTCGCACTGTTGTCAACATTAAAATCTCGATTCGGGTTGAAATTTCCCTCGATTGTATCTCGCTATCCGTAGACAGCCCAAAACCTAATCCTCCGCTCGAGAGGAATCATCATGATACAGCGCATCCAATCTAGCACGAGCATCCTCGACGCTAATCGACTTCATAATTAGTAGTGGTTCATTGGTGACATTGCCCATATCGTCTAGCAATTCAGGATGTGGTACAGCACCCGTCCGATAACTATAGCCTTGAAAATTGGGATTGGTCATCGCCCTCGGTTGTGACGCATCCGTGCTAAAGCCGATTAAGCTTCGGACTAGATTCCCGATCGCCAGAAATGCCAAGATGGTGAAGGCAATTAGATAAATTATTTGTAACATGACACTGTCCTACACAAGGATAGAAGTAGCAATTAAAAAGTCGCGGACATTCTGTCAGACTGATGGCACCAATTGGGTTCGTAATAACTATGCAACCAGATTGGCTATCGTCAATTTAGCTTTTATGAGAAATTCACCGCAAGGGGTGACAATTTTTACTCTTCTATTTTAGACTGTTCCGACTGTCTTAATTGCATCGATACATGCCAACATTCTGTCACGATTCGATGCCAAGCAACCATTTGACTCGGTTCGATCCCTGCTTGTCCATCAACCGCCTGAAATAATAGTTTAGCAACTGTTACCTCTTGTTGTGCTTGCTTGACTCGATCGAGTAGTTCAGATTGGGCAATCGGACTGAGAAACGGAATCTGTTGGCGTTCTAGCAATTCACTCGATCGACTAAACCAGTAGTCAAAGTCTACCAGTAAAGGCTGGAGGATGGTTTGGAGTAGTTCTTGTTCTGAGGGTTGGGGATTCATATGGGGGGGGTTGGGGTGTTGAGGTGTGGGGGTTGGGGTGTTGAGGTGTGGGGGTGTGGGTGTGTGGGTGTGTTTCTTACTCCGTTACTCCCCTACACTCCCACACCCCTCCCCCTTTAATAAATAGTGGTTAAAAATAGAAATTTGTTACATACGACTATTCTAGTTGTTTTTTACAATTCTTAATGTGAAAATTTAGAATTGGTCACTAATGGGGTGTCAATGGGTATTTTAAAAGATGGCAGATGATGGAACTTTGACTTTTGGACTCGATCGAGGGTATAATAGTACCTATGCACCAAACTTTTGGTCGTTAAACTAAGGCTAAAGTAATTTCACTTCCCCCTTGTTATAGAGGTATTAACCCTGCACGGGTTTTAATTCCCCCATTGCGACTTTCAGAGTCGAATCCCCTCTAGATGCGGAAAGTTGTTGAGTTAAGGTTTAAAACCCCTAACCCCTAACCCCTAACCCCTAACCCCTAATTTAATGGCAACCCAAATCACAAATAGCCCAGACAGACAAAAAGCCCTCAATTTAGTCCTCAACCAGATCGAGAAATCTTTTGGGAAAGGGGCGATTATGCGTCTTGGTGATGCTACTCGGATGCGGGTAGAGA
>NZ_JANOJV010000307.1:0-15582 GCF_031418915.1 Chamaesiphon sp. VAR_48_metabat_135_sub
TAGCCAAGCTTCAGCCCAGAGGAACTCACCTCAGAATCGGTTAATCAATCGCAAACATTACTTTAAGGATATCCCATGTTAACTAGACTAATTGCTGCTCGTCAACACTTTATTTGTTTGCTGAATGGAGAATTTGAGAACAGACGATTTTCGATTTTAGAGGCACTGATAGAGGTCTATTACGAATTCTTCGCTTGGTAACAAACTTTCACTTTCAGAGTTATCAACTTACAGTAATTCCCAACACAACCTTTGTCAATTGACTATTCAGTACCAATCGCAATTAGCAGTTGGTACTTTTTTATGTCTTTCTATCAAGTACTTAGTATGGATTTATCAATTTTACCAGATGACCAGTTACTTCAATTAATTGAAGCAATAACTAAAGAAGTTGCTCGACGGGCGATCGCCATTCAAGCAGCAACTAATAAATATTGGCAAGATGCTAAAGAAGAGATTTTAGACAATATCAACGATTGTCAAGCTCCTATCGATAACGATTGCACTAAAGCAACAGTTATTAGTTTACTCAAAAATCTGGATTTTTTTAGAGCCTATAAATATGATTCGTTTTCCTTGTCAATCTGGGAAAAGAATGGAGATATTAGATTGTATCTCCAACAAAGTTTCAAAACTAATGGCTGGAAGTTTACTTACTATCATACGGGGAACCCTTGGAAGTTTAAAGCCTCAATTGAAGCTCCAGATCTAGATCCAAGTGGTATCTCAGCTTTCAGAAACTTTGGCAGACTGCTATGCAATGAGCTGCCTGTCAAGTTTAAATGTTTCTCCACCCACGATGCCAAAAATCAGATCGATACCCAACTATTACAACGATACCAATCGAAATTATGACCAACTTAGTTAATTCTTTAACCTCGATTATTCAAGCGGCTTCCCAGTTACCAGCGACGGGTATTGCCGCCAATTATCATCAACGGATTGGGACTGGTAATCTTGATATTAGATGTTTATTGCTTGATACCAGTGGTTCGATGTCGATGGAATGCAAAGGTAAAGATCGTCGAATTGATGTATTGAGAAAGGCTGTAGAGGCACTAGATTGGCAATCCTATCGCCTATTCACCTTCGACTCATTCTGTGTCGAAATTCCTAATCCCAGTGCATTGTGGGCGACTGGTGGCGGAACAGCATTAGATTTAGGACTTAAAGAAATCGCCAAGCTCAATCCCAGTCAGACAGTAATAATTTCTGATGGTGAGCCAAACAACGAGCAGGATGCCATTGCCGCAGCGGGGTTGTTAAGTGGCACCATTTCAACTGTTTATATTGGTGATGATATAGATAAGAGTGCGATTGCCTTCATGCGAAAACTAGCTACACTCGGCTGTGGAAATACTTATGTGCGGGACTTAGGGCGGGGTCATGCCGAATTGAGTGGAACTATCAGTAATTTGCTACCACCTTCAAAATTATAAAATCAAAAGAGGAGAAATCAATCGAGTGGCTAAACATTTAAAATTAGATGCCTGGAAGAAAGAAATATTAGCCGGAAATCTTTGTCCATATTGTAACGATTTAACCAAACGAATTAAAGGTTCAGAAATTTATGGAGAAGATACACCTTGGGCAGATCTTGACTTTATGCTGTGCCGTCCTTGTTGGGCTTATACGGGAGTACATCAAAAATCGGGAATTGCTTTGGGAAGTGTCGCTAATGCCCTCTTGCGCGATAAAAGAAGGGCTGCTCATCAAGTTTTCGATCGGTTGTATCAGGAAGCATATTTGACTAGAACTCAAGCCTATCTATGGCTAGCTAAACAACTAGGTCTAAATCGGAAGTTAACTCACATCGGTATGTTTGGAGAGGAAACTTGCGATCTAGTTGTTGAATTAGTACCACCGTTTTTAGAGAAATTACGTCAACAAACAAACTTGAGGAAATAAATATGTCAGCACGGATTATAGTCTCACAAACATTAATCATCACCGCCCACGTAGAAGTGAAGGATGAAAATTTATTACATTGGCTAGGAAACGAAACAAATCTCTTTGACTACTTAACGCCAGATCGAGAGAAAAATCCAGAAATTAATGTCGAAGTTACCTCGATGGATCATTGTTACGATTTCGATATTCAGTCGATTGAAAAGTCTGATGGTAGCGAATGGAAATGGAATGGCGAACAGTTAGCTAAAGCCTAATTCTCTGAATCTTTGTAAAAAGCTCGGTCAGACATATCTGATAGGGCTTTGTATTGTCAATTTTAGAAAGATACATGAAGAACAAAATTAATTGGCAGATTTGTCAAGGTTTACAGACCAGAATCTACAGAAATCTGCGAACAGGAACGATGAGTCTACAGCAGAAATTCGGTAACAGTTGGCTGGTAATTGGACATGTAACCAATGTTGTGATTAAGCATCCAAAGTTCTATGTTTCCGAACCTGGAAGACAGCGGGTTATTAAAGAGAAACAGAAAAATGTTCATGCGTATAGTACCGGAATATTAGTGAATGTTGCCCCAGAAAAATTGCCAGATCTTCAAGAGATTTATTACTGTCCCTACGCTCAGTCCTATTTCTCTTGGAAAGAGACTGGAGAACCAATTACTCATGCAGACTTATTAGTCGTAATTGATAATCGAGTTTTCTGTCCCGTTGAAGTTAAACAGCCTCAACTAAGCCTATTTTAATCCGATCTATCTTTCTACTCCAACCATTTATTTTTAGGCTTGACTCTCCAGCGTCGAGCATATACCAACGCGAGAACAAACTTACCTCATAACTAAAACTAAAACAAATAATGAACGACCTCATCAAAGCACTAATAGAGAATGAAATGGCGAGCGATAGAGCAGATGCTCTCGACATTATTAATTGCATGAAACAAGAAGTTAAGGACGGTGAAGACATTCAAGATGTTCTCTCACAATAAGAGCTAGAGCTAGATTATGCAATCGATCTATTTTAACTTCAAGCCTTGCTTTGATTTGTAAGCCAGTAACTCAGTTTCTGGCTTTTTATTGCCCACTCATTAATCTAAAAATATGCAACTCCAATGTAATCCCATGACCATCGATACCTATCTCGAACATTATGGCTATGCCGCCATTCGAGACGATGGGAAACATAAATTAGTTCAGTTGAAAAATCTCAAACTAGTTCAAATTGAATTGAGCGAAGATGATAGTTACACCATTCAGGAAGTGACACAAGGCAACGCAGGAGAACGCTGGGAAGATATTAGCATCGAAACAGTAATCGAACATATCCAAATGCTTGAAGGTGGTAATGATACGTTCGCTAAGATCTGGCACGTTGATGATGTGCTTTCCATTAACTCAGATCTGAGTCGGGAGCGGGCACGATTAGTGCTGACAATGGCAATGAATAACCATGATGCCAACATCGGGATTAACTGGGAAGTACTGAAAGAATATATAGATCGAGTTTTAGAAATGGCAGCCGCAGGAATTATCTAAAACGTATACCAAATTGAATTTTGCCAGCAATTAGTAATAGTTGCTGGCTTTTTTGTGCCCATTTATTGCCAAATACTATGATTACTCAAGTTAAAACTCACACTCAAGTAGCTGTTGCCGAATTTGTCACCAAATTAAGAGCGGATGAACGGTTGATTCAAAATGTTGTCATCGAATTGATGAGCTATATCTTCGGAGATCTTGCCAGTGGTAAATGGCATTGGAAACAAGCTACCGATCTAATCGAGGCTGCTGTCGTTAGAATGCTGCTCGACGATGATTTTAAATCACTTGAAGATGTCGAAAATCTTCAAAGTTTGATTCCTCATCATCAAGTGAGATCCCAACAACAAATCCAATTTCAACAGTTCTCAACCCCACTCGCCCTAGCCTGGATTGTGAGTCAACTTGCTTCAGTTAAAGGGAGTGATATTATCGCCGAACCAAGTGCCGGAACGGGGATTCTTGCAGCAGCTACCGCAAATAGATTGTTCTATGACAAACCTCGCCGCATCATTCTCAATGAGATTTCCCCCTCCAGAAAAGCTTTGCTGCGGGAATTATTTGATGCACAACATCCAGTTTACTCAGTTAATGCGGAATACCTCAACGACACATTAAACCAGGGCGAACAGCCAACTTTAATCTTGATGAATCCGCCATTCTCGTCCTCAATCGGCAACGATAAACGGGACAAAGAATGTTGTATGAAGCATTTACGTTCGGCACTACTGCGACTGCAAGATAATGGCAGATTGGTAGCAATTGTCCCCCACTGGTTGAGTCCTGAGAAGCAGTCCAAATACTTTGCTAGTCTACCGTCTCAATTGCAGTTGAGTCTATTCGTCAGTGGTAATCACTATCGACACCACGGCACCACGATGGATACCCGTATCCTGGTATTTGACAAAATTCCGCAGATTGAGATTCCCAAATCTATCGATCTGAAATTTTCTGTCTCGGCTCGCGAACTAGCAGCCATTGCGTCTGAAAGTTGCCCGCCAAGAATCATCTTTAATCCCTACGAGCAAATTGAAGCCAAAGATGAACCAGTCGCCGCTGCTAGCCCAATTCAACTGCTATTCGCCGGATTGCCATTATTTCAGCTTCAACCAGCCGCACAGCTACAAATAACCTTCAAACCAGTTGTTACCGTTCCCAATCTCGCACCGCCAATCGTGGTGATGGAGCCACGCAAGCAATTTGACGATTTAGTTCAACTCGATTATCAACCAGCCACCAAAGATAAATCACCCATGACTGATGGCGTTTATGCCGTCTATCAAGGTGCAATTGAGATCGCTGGAGCTACCCCTCACCCATCCCCTATTTGTGAAAGTATAGCCATGTCTGCGATCGATCCTCCCCCTCCTACCGTTCGTCCAATCCTACCAGCACGAGTAATCGCGGAAAGTCTAGCTTCTGATTGCCAACTGGAAACGTTAATCTATGCTTGCCAAGCTCATTCCAAACTGCTCGATACCCCTTGGTACATTGCCGACAACGGACAGATTGCAGTGGCGAATCCAGATAATCCCGCTGGTAAATATCACCGCCAAGGCTATTTCTGCGGTCATAATACAGGGCTAGGTAAAAGCCGAATCATTGCACTACTAATCCTCACTAACTGGTGCGAAGGACGCAAGAAAGCTGTCTGGGTGAGCAAGAACGAATCCTTACTCGAAGATGCTGGGCGTGATTGGATGGCGATTGGTGGCAATGCGGCTCAAGTAGTGCCCTTATCCAAGTTCGCCTAGGACAAACCCATTTTGATGTCTCAAGGCATCTTATTCGTCACTTATGGCAGCTTGCGGAGTGCCGCCAAAGGTAACAAGAAGTCCAGAGTCGCCCAAATCATCGAATGGCTGGGGGATGACTGGGATGGTGCCTTATGTTTCGACGAATCGCACCTGATGGGTAATGCAATCGGCGAAGAAAACGAGCGTGGAGTTACCAAGGCTTCGGCTCAGGCATTGGCGGGGACGAATCTCGTCAATCGTCTACCAAATGCCCGCGTCACCTACCTAAGTGCGACAGGTGCAGCCAAGGTAAGCAGCCTGTCTTATTGCCAGCGGCTGGGGCTATGGCAGACTCGCAGCTTTCCATTTGCTTCCAGAGCAGATTTCATTAGTTCGATCGAAAATGCTGGTGTTGCTGGGCTGGAAATGGTGGCAAAAGACCTCAAAGCTGTGGGGTTATATCTCGCTCCTAGTCTGAGTTTCGATGGTGTGAAGTTTGAAACTGTCACCCATGAATTGACCCCAGCCCAACGCGAAACATGGAATACCTATGCCGAAGCATTCAAACATATTCACCACCAAATTAGTACCGTTCTCCGCGCAATCAACCTCGAAACAGAAAGTGGTAAATGCACTAATGGTCGAGCTAAAGCTGTTGCTATGGGCGTGTTTGAAAGCGTAAAGCTCCGATTTTTCAATGCGCTGATTTGTGCTGCCAAAGTTCCCACGCTCATCGATTGCCTCGAACGAGACTTGTCGGCTGGATATGCTTGTGTGGTGCAACTGGTATCTACCGGAGCAGCCTCGATGGAACGCCGCCTCGCAGAGATTCCCGCTAGTGAGTGGGGCGATATGCGGGCGATCGATTTCACCCCCAAGGAAGGGATAATCGAGTATCTACTCACTGCTTTTCCCGTCCACGTTTATCAGGTGTCCCAGGATGAAAATGGCACAATCAAAAGTGAGTTAATGACTGACGAAAATGGAGATCCCGTTATTTCCCAAGAAGCTCTAGCCGTGCGGGATGGGTTAATCGAACGGATGTCGATGCTACCCCCAGTCAACAGCTTACTCGATAGTCTGAACTGGCATTTTGGGACAATAGTAGCCGAGGTGACTGGACGGAGCAAGCGGGTGATGCTCAAGGATGGACGCTATCAACTATCCCAGCGTTCTAGTTCGAGCAATGTCGCCGAAACCAATGCGTTCCAGGCTGATGAAAAGCGGATCTTGGTATTTTCTCAAGCGGGGGGTACAGGTTATCTTATACAAAAATTATATATTAAATAACAACAACAACGAGCTTCTTTTTCTACATCATGCAATTATAGCTATATACTAAATTTTATTTCTACAACGTGTATTGTATGGTACAATAGACCTATGAGATTAACACTGCAAAAAGGAATAGATCCACATACCAACGAGATAGTCTGGGTCATGTTGGATGAAGACTACCAGGTAGTAGAACCCATTCAACGTTACCTGACCTATCTCAGTACGTCTAAATCTCCTAACACTGTCGAAGCGTATGCCTACGATCTTAAATCTTGGTGGGAGTTTCTAGAACTCAAAAGCTTAGATTGGCGTGAAGTTCAACTGTCAGATCTTGAAGACTATGCCTACTGGTTGAGAATTGGAGACACCACAAAAGTTATATCCATACAACCAGTACAGGCGATTAGGTCAGAGAAGACGGTCAACCGAGCAATTACTGGGATCACTGGCTTCTATGAGTATCACATCGCTAGCAAAGCAGTAGATTTCAAACAGTTCGATAGATTCCACATGCCCTATGGAGTTAGTCAGCATGGGCTACTTACAGGCATCGCCAAGAGTAAACCCACCAGACAGAAGCTTGTCAAACTCAAAGAGCCAAAAAGCTTCCCTGGCTGTTTAACTGACGAACAGGTATCTACGCTGGTGAATGCCTGTCATCGCCTCAGAGATAAACTCATCATCCTGATGCTCGACGGTACGGGAATGCGGAAAGGTGAGCTTCTGGGGCTATGTCTTGAGGATATCGGAGAGGGTGGAGAGAACTACATTAAAGTTGTCAAGCGCAATAACCCCAATGGAGCAAGAGTTAAAGGGCTAGAACGAACCGTTCCCGTAGTGCCAGACATACTCAAAATGTATAACGACTACTTAATTTATGAGTATCCAGAGCCAGTATCTAATTATGTTTTTGTCAATATTTGGGAAGGGAAAATTGGAATGCCTATGAATCCTAATGTATTAAACATTATGTTTAATCGCCTAAGTAAAAAAACTGGTATTCATGTATATCCGCATTTATTTAGACATACTTATGCTACCCGTTTACTCAGAGCGAACTATTCACCAGATCGAGTAAAACATTTATTGGGGCATACATCTATTCAAACTACTCTGGATGTTTATTCTCATGTAATTAATGGAACAAGTCTACAAGAAGTAATCGAACGAGAGGAATCAGCAGAATGAGTATCTTAGCACATAATAATTTATCTTTAGATAGTTGGGCGATAAAGGAAAGTGAGTTAGCAAACAGCTTACTGGCTAATCCATTGTTGAAAAAGGATGTTTGGCACACAATTAATGATTTGGGTTTGCAAACCAATCAACATGAGAGAGTTTTGACAATTAGCTTTGAATCAATTCGACAAGATTGGTTTAAAACAACATCAAAATTATACGTCATAGTCAGAAGCAATCGTAAACTATCAGCCGCATACATCAAAGATGAAGTTCAGTATCTCAGTAGATTCTCTCAGTTTATCGAACAGAAATCTATTTTTATGGTTGGACAAATTAACACTCAATTATTTGATGAGTATGATTATTATTTAAAATCTTTAAAATTGTCGCCAAAAACAATAACACATCAATATACGACTTTGAATAACTTCTTTAACTGCTGTCGTGATGAAGGGTGGCTGGAAGTTAATACCTATTGGTTTAAAGGGCGACGTAATAGATCCACACCTAAAAATGATGATGTCGAGTACATTCCAGAAGAAATATGGCAACAGTTAAATGAACATCTACATTATTTACCTGAACCTATCCAACGGATGGTGATAGTAATTAGAGCTACGGGGTTAAGAATTGGTGAGCTACTTAACTTGCCTTTAGATTGCTTACGGAAAAGAGATGACCAATGGCGAATAAGATTTTTAACTGAAAAATACAAAGTAGATGATGAACTTCCTATCTGTGAGGAACTAGTAGTAATAATTAAAGAACAACAAGAATATATTAGGCAAACTTTTCAGGATAATTATAATAATTTATTTAGTGCTAATGCTAGCCGTTATTACTATATACCAGTTCAAAAAGTAATGCACTTGCGTGGTCTTAGTCAACGATTAAACAAATTAGCTCAGGAGCATAATATATGTACTAATGAAGGTCAGATTTGGCATTTTAAATCTCACCAATTTAGAAGAACTTTCGCGACAATAATGACAAATAGTGGTGTTAGAGATTTGATAATTCAAAAATATCTCAGACATCGTTCTCCAGATATGCAGAACTACTATAAGCATTTGTATAAAGAAGTGCTAGGAGATGAGTATCAGGAGTTAATGAAAGAAACTAGCTATGTAAATAGTACTGGTAAACTTGTGCTAACTCACAAGCCGAAAGATCTAATTACCGAAGCCATTAGACGTAGAATGCACCAAATTACAACTCAGTATGGAGAGTGCCATCGTCCGATATTAGAGGCTCCTTGTCAAACGGTAAATGCTTGTTGGCAATGCGAACATTGGCTAACCTCTACTGATGATTTACCTGTCCTCGAACAAGATTTACAACGAGTAGAGATAGAATTGAATACTATTTCGGCATTAGGAATGGTACGACAGCAGCAAACTTTAACTGTAGACAAGCAATTATTATTAATTCGGATTGAAGGATTACAGAAATTAAATGCTAAAGATTAAGTGGAATAAAAATTATCAAAAAGATTTTATTTGCCCCGATTTAGATTGTGAACCTAAGCACAGATTAGATCCTGGATATGAATTGAAAAATATGTATCTTATTAAAATAGATGGATATACACAGAAGAAAATATTTCAATGTAAAAATTGCCTAAAAAGATGCTCTGAATCTATAAATCTAAGGCTTAACACTATTAGTCGCCTCAGTAAGAAAGATTCTCCAGTAAAACGATTTAACTGGATTGACGATCTGTGGGATTTAAGATCGATTAATCCTAATTTTGATAGACGAGATAATCGATATACCGTTAATTTTGACAATATTGCCCTAGGCTGGTTTAAAAATGAGGCTAAAAAGTATGTACATCATTTATGTAAGAGCGAAAATTCTTTTTCTACAATCATTAACAAGCTAAATAATCTTAGACCTTTCTCTCAATATTTAGTTAGGAATAACATATCTACTTTTGACGAAATTAATCGCAGTCTGGTTATTAATTATTTGTCACAAGATCAAAAAATAGACAAAGATAAGTTATGTGCATTAAGAGAATTTTTTACATTAGGAAATATTGGAAACTGGTTTAACGTCGAACCAGATATTATTCGGAATGAGGACTATCCTAAGCGACATCGAGGTAATCCAGATCCCATATCTAACACTGTTAGAGAACAAATAGAACAAAATTTGCATAGATTACCTGACCCTATCGCTCGAATGTGGCTAATTGGTTATTTTTCTGCTATGCGCCCATCTGAATTAGCTCTACTTAAACAAGATTGTCTAGTTCAAGAAGGACAAAATTGGAAGTTGGTGTGGCACCGGAAAAAGACTAACGACTATCATGAAATTCCTATTACTATAACTATTGCAAAAGTAGTACAAGAACAACAAGAATATATCCGAAACCTTTGGAGTAATGAATGGGATTACTTATTCTGCCACTATTACAATTTATCTGATATAGATCCATCACAGTCTAACTTAAAGCCAATCAAGAAAATTCTTCCTAGTCAAGTCAGACATCCTTTATCAACTAGCATTTGTACTCTGATTAAAGCCATTGATATTCGCGATGAAAATGATCAGCTAGCTAAATTCACACCTAAACTTCTCAGATCTACTCGTTTAACTGAATTATTCGACCAAGGACATGACCTATCAGTAGTCAGTGCATGGGCTGGACATAAACACTTTGTCACTACCAGCACTTACTATACCGAAGTTAGTTGCGATCTGATGCAGCGGGAAGCAGGACACATTCACCAAGCACTAGTAAATAGTGATGGTAATCGTATTTCTTATGAATCATTCCCTAAATCCTTCTGGGACAATCCAGTAGCCCATAAACTAGAAGTTGGTGCTACTCATATCAACACTCCCATCTACGGATATTGTGGACTACCACTCGACCAAGACTGTCATAAGTTTCGCGCCTGTTATACTTGTCGATCTTTCGCTGCCACTATTGAAAAACTCCCTCAATACATCAACACACTTAACGAGCTTCGAGCCAAACAAGCCAAAGCTATGTCAGCAGGACAAGAAGTACTAGTCGAGCAATTTGGCAGACAAGCCGAACAACTCGACAAAATCATTGCTAGTTTACAACAGGAGGCAGCATGAGCAATTCAGATACCAAACAAGCCAGAGTTGATAATCTCCAACAAGTCCAAGCAGCCCGTAAGGAGGATTCAGCAGATCGAGTTTTCAAGGCAATCGAACGGTTACAGAAAATTAACGGCAAGATCAACTTCACAACTATCGCAAAAGAAGCCAATGTTAGTGTCTCTTACCTCTACAAATATCCAGAGATTAAACAACGTATCGCCGAGGTTAGAAACAAACAAAGATCGTTCCCAACCGCTCCAGTTGCTCAACCTAATTCATCCTCTACTGGTAAAATCATTACCCGTCTCAAGGAGAAAATCCAACAATTAGAGAACGAGAATAAAGAACTCAAACGCAAGCATGAAGCACTAGCAGGTCAAGTCTATCGAGTACATTACCTCCAAGAGCAAGTTGAAAGACAGCAGCAGATCATCGAGGGTCTACAAGGCAAATTAAAAGGCAAATTAAAAGGCGAACAACTAGATAGCAAAGTAACGCCGATATCAAGTAAGAGAAAAGCTACTATTGATGAGCAGATTCAATCCGAATTAGATGCTTTAGATATCGGGTTAAATCCTACTCTAACCAAGACAATTAAAGCTGCTACCGAATCGGCCGTCTTAGCAGCAATAGAAGCACTCAAAGATCAACTCAGCAAGAAGAATATCTCTAATCCTGAAGCTTGGTTAAATAAAGCCATTAAAGAAGGCTGGACTAAGCCAGAGATAATTCTGCAAACTTCATCTAAACCCGAACATCAAGTAGTTACTGCTGATACCCAACCAGCGAAAGAACTACTCAGTATCGACAAACTCCAGCAACTTAGTACTATCTTTAATCTGAAACATGAATGATCCTGTTCCCCCAAATAATATCGAATCAGAGGAGAGTATCTTAGGAGGTATTTTGCTAGATCCGTCAGCCATCGGACGAGTTATCGACTTACTGACTCCAGAAGCCTTTTATATTACTGCTCACGCCACTATTTACCGAGCAGCTTTAGATCTCTATCGTCAAGACAAGCCGACTGAATTATTCAGTGTCAAGGCATGGCTATCCGACCAGAAACTACTCAAACAGGTAGGTGGTGAAGCTAAATTAATCCAGCTATTAGAGCGGACAGTTTCAGCCGTTAATATTGACCACTTGGCATCTTTGGTAGTTGATAAATACAAGCGGCGCGAACTAATCGCAGCGGGTCACGATCTGGTGAAGCTAGGACATGATACGACTACCGAACTAGAATCGGTTTTCGACCAGTCAGAGCAGAAGATATTTAACCTCACAACCAACAAACAAGACCAGTTTAAACCCAAAGTTATTGGTGATTGTTTGGCTGCTGTATTTACCAAAATCTCACAGGGGAGCGAACCTGCATATCCTACCGGATTGGGAGATTTAGATACTTTGATTGGCGGGTTGATTAAGCAGGATCTAATCATTGTCGCGGCTAGAGCGAGTATGGGTAAAACTTGGTTGGCTTGTCATTTAACGAATCATATTGCGGTTACTCAAAACAAGCCAGTAGTCTTCTTCAGTGCGGAGATGTCCAGCGAACAGCTAACGAAACGGTTGCTATCGATGCACTCTGGGATTGACTCTCATCGGTTGATCCACAATACAATCTATGCGGATGAGTATGACACCCTGAAGCAAGCGTTGGTTACATTAGGCGAACTTCCCATTATCATTGACGATACTCCCGCTTATGCTCTGACACCCGCTAAGATTCGCTCTGTACTGCGGAAAATTCGCCATGAGCGAGGTGAATTGGGGCTAGTCGTCCTCGACTATATCCAAAAGCTCGGAGACAGAGCAGCGGGGAATAGAGCGCAGACTGTCGGTAAGTTCTCTGGAGCATTTAAAGATATCGCCAAGGAATTTGATGTCCCTTTTGTGGTTTTGGCTCAGATCAATCGTGGGGTAGAGAGTCAAGCGAATAAGCGTCCAGGGATGGCCGACATTAAAGACTCAGGTGATATTGAGCAGGATATGGATTTAGGGCTATTGCTGTATCGAGATGAGTATTATAATCATGACAGTTTGGAGCCAGGAGTAATGGAGATTATCGTCAGTAAGAATCGAAATGGGAGTGTTGGTAGCTGTAAGGTTGCTTTTGAACCCAGTGTAGGCAGATTTACTAATTTATCTTTGTCTGTATGATTTAAAAACTAGCTACTAAGCAACCGAGATAGTTGATTAGTAGCTAGTTTTGCAATCTGCACTAACAATTATTTATTCGTTGTCTCGATCTTCTGGAAAATCTTCTGCACTTAAATCTAAACTTAGCTGAGTTGATTGTTGATTCCCTCTTTTCCTGTCTCGCACCTTATTAAACCTGTCAATAAATTCGTCCCAAGTATCTGATGACTGCATTAGAGCGATTACAGAAGTCAATTGATTTTTTAAGTGAGGATTACCGATCTCATCGCTTAAACTTTGAAAAAGTCTAGCTGAATAATTTCCCGAACTAGTTTTGGGTGTTAACCGTTTGATTTCGTCTAAAACACCTTCGGGTAATTCTTTATAGACAAGTGTATTCGTCCAAGTTCCGATAACGCCAGGTCGTCTTTTGATACCTGGCACAGTAAAGTTCCAGCCTCGCAAGCGAAATATTTCTCGATAATAGCTATCAGGAAAAGTTTTCTGCCAAGGTCTTAGCTCTTCTACTACATATATCTCGATTAACTTTTGAAGCTCGTCTTTTTCTCTGGCATACTGATATCCTGTTGCTTCATCAATTAAGGCAATTAAGCCAACTTTAGCAAATGCTCTGACAAGAATTTCACATTGTTCAGCGATGATTTGCTGTCTCGATGAAAGGTTAATGTGTTGTCGTGCTTCTAAAAAAGAATCGCAAATATCTATAAGAATAGTAGCTTCAAAGCCATTAATTTTAGTATTGCCTTTGTAGCAGTCGATTGGCTCGAAATGCACCCCTTCACGATCTTTATAGATAAAGGGTTCCAGCGATTTTTGCTTCAAAATTCGGTCTAATGTGCTCCCAGAAGCTCGACTACCGTCGGCTGGCTCGTCAACCATCTTCAACGCGCTCTGCATGGTTCTTCCAGACAAAACCCGTCTACCGTCTTCAAGGACATAGCAAGCGATGGAAAAATCGCCAAGTTTAATTTCTCCCTCATGGGTGATCTTATTTCTCATCTATTCTAGTCTCCTTTGTATAATTCATTAAAAATCAAAAGTTATTCTAGTCGAATAATGTCAGAAGCAGCAATTGTACTCAGCTTTATCACAATTTACACATCATTTAGTAATTTAGAACCTACTCAGCCTAATCGCATGTAACCATATTTCAAGAGTTATGAGTGAAACTTAAACAATAGGATTAGGTAGTTTGAGTAATTCATCAGTCTCGAAATTTATTCCATGTGCAAGATTATATTCTCGCTGAATATCAAAGATTTCCTCTTCAGTCATCTTGTCAGCAGCAATGAGGTAATGAATTAGCTTACCCCCCTTTACAGGCGGCTGTTCTCCCCTGAGCATAGCACCGCTCGGAGCAACGAGAATATTTGTCCAAATTGTAGATGACATTTGCCAATCTATCTTGTTAGCACGTTGTACCGACTGACTTAGAGTCAAACGATTATCCTGTGTAGCTGCAATTAATCCCCTAAACAGAGCTAATTGAGCAACTGGCTTAAACAACAATGAGTAGGATTGATCGTCTTTTCGCATTTGAGGTATACGGCTACTATCTTCAAGAACTTCCCTGTACGGTTGTAAGCCTTCTAATACAGTGTTCCAAAATTTTTCAACTGTCTCATAGTACTGATCTAATTCTTCTTCTGATGGACGATTATTAGGGTCAATTGATACACCTTTATCTTTAAGAATAAGTTTAACAGTTTCATAAACAGCACTAATTGTTGTCAGTTTTGTGCTTCTCACTGCAAGCGCACTGCTCTTCCACTCAACAATTACATCGCTACTTTCACCTGCTTTAATACCTAAAGGAGATCCTTCACTCAATAATCTGCGGGCAATGATAGCACTCCGATCGTCTTCACTGGTAATAATGTTGTCCCCTCGGCTGGTTGGTTTTGCGTAGCGATTAACCTTATTAAATATCCGACGTGTTTTCTCACTGGTTTCATGCTGAATAAAGATGACACAAACATCATCATTTGGTACATCTTCTCGGCACACCCCATTTACCTCACCCTTGATCACCTTTTCAAGAGCTAAAAGGCGATGTTGTCCATCCAGCATGATAAGAGAACCACCATCTATCGTAACAATGCCAAGATCGTCTGAAACTGATTGATAAGCGCGTGGAGCTTTACTTGATAACCATTCTCGAAGACTATCGAAGTGAATTTCCCCCTTATAAACTAGTACAATCATTGCGCCAAAAAAACGATCCTCTGACTCTGCTATATATGGAGCAATCTGCTCCTTTACCCTCTTGATATCTGGATCTCGCTGTAACCGCTCCTCAATACTCATCGTTGTCCACTCGTCAAGTTCGCTAGCCGACCTTACTCCATATACTAGGTCACGAGCTTTCATCGTTGCTTGATAAAAATTTGTATTGCCCAAGTGTCCTTTAATGCCTGGAATAACTAATGCCATGAAGCCTCCAATAAGTTTAAATCTGGAACAACCACTTTTAATTTTGTAAGAACAGGCTGTCTGTTTTTACGTTATGAGTCCATGTTTTCACAAACAAAAGCATATGTCAAGCATTTTGTAGATTGTTTTTAAAAACAATCTACAAAATAGGCATGAATAATAAGCTTTATTTTCATAGGTCATAAAACTCATTGTAGAATACATATACAAAATCAATTGCTTTGCTAGCAACAAATACAAAATTTTTGTATTTGATAATAC
>NZ_JANOJV010000308.1:0-50495 GCF_031418915.1 Chamaesiphon sp. VAR_48_metabat_135_sub
CCCGATCAGTCGGGCGCGTTGCATTAGTAATGGGGTAAGATCTGGGGTGTCCAATTCATCGAAATTGGGGTGGCGATCCTGGGCTTTGTAGATCAGTTTGCGGGTGATGGCGCGGGTGAGTTTGAGATATTGTTCGCTGTCGCCTACAGTCAGTTCGACCAGGATTGGGTAGTATAAATAGTGGACGAGGGCACCGCAATCGATCGCGTCTTTGAGGGTAAATTCGGGCTGTAAGATGTCTCCAAAGTAATCGAGGATATTCTGAGTGCCGATGTCATCGTAGTGGCGTTCTGGGGTGGCTGAGAGGGCGAGTCGTAAGCCCACGTTGCGCGGGAGGCTGGACAATCGTTTTTTCGCGCCCAAGTTATGCACTTCATCACCGATAATTAAGGTTCGATCGGGTAAATATTTTAATTGGGATTGAAATCCTGACGTAATTAGGGTTTCATTGGTAGTAACAATCGTCAAGAATTTTTGTTGTCCGGTATTAATTCTCGCAAGTTGATAGGAAAATTTGCCCTGCCATTTATGGATACTTTCACAAGCAAGGATCGGCTGAAGATTAAATTTCTCGCACTCTCTGCCCCATTGATTCACCAGGTGCCGAAATGGGCAGATGATGATGATGACTTGGAGTCCAATTTGTTGGTACAATTGATGGGCGATCGCCAGTGCAGTAATAGTTTTTCCACTACCTGTCGCCATTTTGAGCGTACCGCGACCTTGATTTTTGAACCAGTTGGAAATAGCTTGTTGTTGATACGATCGCAGTTGCAGATTTACAGGTAGTTGGGGCGATCCTGGCGGGACTGGCTCGATTTGATAACGTACCTGAGCTTCCGCTACAGCCACCAATCGATTAATGCTCGTCAATCTCCACTCTGAATTTGTCAGTAGTCGATTTACAGCTACTTTATTTACTCGATAGGTATATTTAGAGTCGATCGACACTACCAGTCACCGAACAGCGTACCTTTTTATACTACCACAGTCGATTCTCTACCGATACAAGGATCGTATTGATTTCCTGCGGTACAGCGACTCTAAACGAGAACTGGTAAGTATTGAAGCTAAAATACGGAAAGGGTGAGATTCGAACTCACGGAAGCTTGCGCTTCATCCGATTTCAAGTCGGACGCAATCGACCACTCTGCCACCTTTCCAGATGTAAGTATCTCATCTTAGCACGATCGTCGAAAATTCGACACTAGCAGTCTCGCTTAGTAACTCAAGTTGCTAGTTAGAGTTTTTTAGTGTGGGGAAAGGAAAGGCAGATTAGATTTTCCCAAGTGGTTCTCGACCGATGTCTTTGGCATCTTTCCTTTATCCTTTCCCCTTTCTTCTTATTTCGGCTGAATGATCGTAGCAGGAGCAGTTTTTCTATTCCGTTCGCGTAAGACTTGTAATTGACGAGCGCGAAAATCTTCAGTTGCTGAATTTAGTTGTTGCTGTTGGTCTTTATTGTAATTAGGATTGCGCTGCGAATTAAGTTGTGCTTGGTTGATTAACTGTAGCAATCCAGACGTATCGCCTGTAGAGGCTCTGTTGAAAGGATCGCGATTGTCGCCACCACTGCCAACAGTGTCATTAGATTGAGCTGAGGCAATGATCGGAATTAACGGCAGTGATAAGCCGATTAGCAAACAGATAGGGGTAATAAATAGTTTCATATAGTTGAGAAAATAGTGTAGAAGGAGCGGTGAACTATGTGCGAGGAAGCTATAGATCAGGATGTCTGAAACTCTCCAATAGTTCCTCGAATTAGGCTAAACGCCGTTTTAACAGCGGTTGAATTGCTGTTAGGGTGAGGATAGCAAAACCAACTAAAATCATCAGCGAGGTACCAAAAGACACAGATCCCCAGGGTGCCTGCAGGACGATACTCGTCAGATCCCACTGCTGATGATTGTATAAGTAGCGAATTGGCTCGATCGCATAAGTCAGCGGATTTAGACAGGCTACCATCTGCAACCATTGAGGCATAAATGCTAGTGGTGCTAAGGCGGTGCTAGCAAATAAGAGGGGGAGGTTGATGACAAAAATTACGGCAATTAGTTCGATATGTCCGGGTAGTGCGAAGGTAAACCCCAAACTCAATGCTGTCACTCCCAATACTAGCAGCACGATAATCAGGGCGATAATCCCTAACCCAGCGATACTCGGCAACCCCGAACCCATTAACGCACTCAAGCCGATAATGGCAGCGGTCTGGATCAGCGTCAATGCTACGATATAAATTGCTGAAGCTGCGACAATCGAGTAGCGAGAGGCTAAGGGGGCTACGAGCAGGCGATTGAGAAAGCCAAACTCTCGATCGAACATCACGGGTAATCCAGCATTTAACGCTCCAACAAAGGCGGTGAATACGATGATTCCCGCACCGAGGAACTGTCCGTAATTCAATTCACTACCCATCATGCCTTGGGGTGCGTTTTGGAATAAGGCACCAAATAGTACCAACCACATCAGCGGTTGGACGATGCCCGCAATTAGGGTGGAAGGACGACGTTGGAGTTGGATGAATAGCCGCTTGGTGAGTGCTAAGGTTTCCTGAATAAAGTCAGTCAGCCAATGCGATTGCAATGGTTCGCGAGATCGATAGATATCTCTAGCGCGTAGGTTTATCTGTTCAGAAGTGTTGATGGTGCCGCTCATGGTAGGATTGCTTCAAAAATTGATAACTGATAATTATTCTGTCCCTAGAGTAAAGGACAATCTATCTTTTTTTAGTGACTTTTTGCCACCAATAATAGGGGTTTAAGTTGCGACGATAACGATGGGCAATTTCTTTACCTGCTAACAGTATGCCCAGCCAGAACATTACTTCGCTAATTACGATTAAACTGGTGGCAACTAGAGATTTTTTGGCGATCGACAAGGGTAAGATCGGGACGGCTAAGACAGCCGCCCACAATAGACAGGAACCGACGGTGAGACATAACCCTAGTTTAGAATAAGCTTTTGCCCGCACTGAATGTCGATCCTATCGCATACTTTGTTTTTTTTCAGCTTTGAGATCGCGACTGCTAGCAGCACTGAGTTCGGCATCTAGTAAGGTTTTT
Source organism: Chamaesiphon sp. VAR_48_metabat_135_sub (assembly GCF_031418915.1). Classification (NCBI taxonomy): domain Bacteria; kingdom Bacillati; phylum Cyanobacteriota; class Cyanophyceae; order Gomontiellales; family Chamaesiphonaceae; genus Chamaesiphon; species Chamaesiphon sp. VAR_48_metabat_135_sub. The sequence goes on from NZ_JANOJV010000308.1 coordinate 3,063, forward strand.
CCTGTGGCTGCTAGATACACATCATCTAGACTCGGACGCGATTGGGAGATCCCAAAAATGGGGATTTCAGCCCGTTGTAGGGATTGCTGGATCGTCATCAGGACATCGCGATCGGGTGTGACTACCAAATTGAGCGAGTTAGACTGGTTAGAATTGACGATCGCTTCCTGGACAAACGGTAATTCGCGTAACAAATCTTGAGCTTTTTCGGCTTCGTCGAGGGGTGTAAACTCCCGAATTCGGAGTGTAATTCGATCGCCGCCCAATTGATTTTTCAAAGCAGAAGGCGTACCTTCAGCAATTACTAATCCTCGATCGATAATCCCCACTCGATCGGCTAGAGCATCGACTTCTTCGAGATAATGACTGGTAATGATTATCGTAGTCCCACTCGCTCGCAGTTGGCGCAAAAAGTCCCAGACTACAACCCGACTCTCAATATCAAGTCCCACAGTTGGCTCGTCTAATACCAGCACCTCTGGCTGGTGTAGGAGTCCCGCCGCGAGATCTAGACGGCGTTTTAATCCACCTGAATAGGTGCCTGTCTTTTTGTCAGCATAACTATGTAAATCGAGAACTTCCAACAGCACCTCAATCCGTTGTCTGGCTTCCACTTTGGGGATGTGGTAGAGGGCAGATTGAAGTTCTAGCAATTCTCGCCCTGTCAGGATTTTGTCGAGCGCGACTTCCTGGGCGACATAACCTAGCCTCTTCCTGGCTTCACGCGGCTGTTCGAGGACGGAAATACCATCAATCTCGATCGTGCCAGTATCGGGTTTAGCTAAGGTACACAAGCAGCGAACGATCGTTGTTTTACCCGCCCCATTTGGACCGAGTAAACCAAAAATTTCGCCTCGATCGATCTGGAAAGATACATCTTTAACCGCAGGGACGGTACCATAGCTCTTGCACAGATTTTGAATAACTACTGCGGCTGCCATTATCTATATTTGATTATGGACAAATTGCAATTGAACTGTCGATCGATAACGATCCGACGACTGAAACTACCAATTCCAGTTATCCTCGATCGGTCGATCTCTGTTTAACTACTACTGTTTATTTTAACAATTTCCGCGATCGAGCGGGATATTTTCTACTCGAACCCCAATTCCCAACTCCCAACTCCCGAACCCCGAATCCCAACTCCCCAGATTCAACGCCATTAAAATCTTTGCTCGAATTCCAAGATGGCGCGATTTTCGCCGAAGAGATTAGTAGAGCCTCGAAGTAGTACTTGCTCATTGAGACGATAGCGGAGACTATAGTAAGGTGATTCACTATTGGTGAGGATTTTGAACACTGAGGTAGAGAGTTTCGGAGTAATATCCGTACCAACTTCCGCAGCGATACCGAGGGTAGAAGTACTGCTAGTTTTCGAGTCTTTGATAATCGTGGGAAACAGTCGAAAATCGCTCAGACTGAAGATATCGCTGATTCGATCCTGGATATTATTCAGGATCGTCGAACTAGCGAGACTGATGACCCCCAATCCGATATCATCTCCCGCACCTAGTTGTTCGACTAAAGCACCACCCAGGAGGAGGAGGATTTCTGGTTGGGTACGGGAGGGCGTACTCGTGAGTTCGATTTTTCGGGTGATTTGGCTGGCTAATCCAGCGATACGGGCTTCGACTTGGACGGTTTGGACGGAACCAAGGCTGGTAGTATAGAAGTCTGCAGGTTGGTTAATTTCACCGTTTTTCGCAGTACGGGCGATCGAACTACGTTGGGCGAGGGCACTAGAGGTACTTTCGAGAATTTTGGCATAAAGCCTAATATTGAGGACGGGATCTGTGCCTAATGTGGGGAAAAAGTCGGCTGTCTGGGGTCCACTAGCGAGGCGAAATTGGGTAGTAAAAAGATTGACGGAGCCTTTTTGGAGTTGAACTTGTCCGAAGGGGAGCGGTTTATCAATCGTCCCATCGATGTCTATTTTGCCAGTGGCGAGGAAATTCAGAATGGGCGAGCGGATAATTTGGATATTATCACCTAGGGTAATGTGAAGTTTGCTAAGTTGGATGGGGTTGGCATTAGGTTCGGGGGGGATAGTTGGTGGGGAGATCGATCCAGTGTTGGGGATAGTCGATGGGGCGGTCGATCCAGTCGCTGTGGTGCTAGGATTATTCGAGGAGTCGGGTAAGAAGACTCGACCGTTAATGAGTTGGACATCCCCAGTCAAAATCGGCTTGAGTGCGGTACCGAGGATGGTGAGTTTGCCATTGACATCACCGCTGTATTTTTCTGGGAGATCGACTCCAATGCCTTGCATTTGGATACTAAGCTGATTGCTCGGATCGATCGAGAAGGAGTCGGAAATCGGGATAATTCCAGTCGCAATAACTTGTCCGCGACTGAATCTTCCAGTGAATTTTTGGACATCAATTCGATCGAAATCAAAGATAATTTCACTATTGACATCTGTCAATGGTTCGGGAATAGCAATACTTTGAATTCTGCCTTTGGTAATATTGGCTATACCACTGGCGGTGAGACTTTCAATCCCCCCATTCGAGGGTTTCATTTTGCCATCTATCTTCAGCTCAATTTTACCCTGTCCGTCGATCCAGTGGAGTTGTTGTTTGCTAAAGACATCGAGTACCTGCAAACCCTGATTCTGGAGCGTCAAATTGACTTTAATATCGCGACTGGCTAGTGGTTTGAGCGCGAAGGGCAGTCGATAGGGGATACTTCCCTTAATTTTGATCCGATCTTCTTGCGCGACAATCGGGCTGTTGGCAAATGTGGCATCACTATCAAAAGTTAGTCGTCCATCCCAGTAATTGAAGTTACCTGTGACAGTCTGGAGTTTCGTATCATTTAGTCGTCCGTTGCTGAGTGAGATGTCACCACTGGCGCGGGGATTGCCTAAATTCCCCCCAATCTGTGCCGAGACGTTAATGCCACCAGTAATATCTACAGGGATATCTACCAGGCTAGTCAACCACTCCGCCGGGACATTTTTGATGTTCACCTTAGCATCCTGATTATTCGAGCTAAAATAGCCTTTAACATCGATCTGGCTGTTGTCGATCGTCAGGTTGAGCGGTGCTAGTTGTAGTTTTCCATTCAGCCAGGTACCTTGCGCATTAAGTCGATCGATCTGATAGCGTTCGAGTTGCCAATTGGTACCATCGATCTTAAAATCGCTAGTGATTCCAGTCTTGGGGTTACCGGCAATCGAGATTTCGCCTTTAAAATCGCCCTGTAAGTTACCAATTTCGGGGATGAGATTGTTTTTTTGTTGGCGATCTGCTTCGCGCTGCAACCAGCGTCGGAGTTCCGCGAGACGGCGAATTTCGTTATATAGGGGTTGAGGACGATTGGCGATTTTCTCGAATGGGGAGCGCAGATTTGCGGCTGTACCGTATTGACGGCGGTTGAAGGGTGTAAATAGATCGCTGATACTGAAAATCTGTAACAAATTGCGGACATCTTCTAGAGTACCGCTGGGAACTTTGAGTTTGGCTTGGAAGGTGGGTGTGGTGGCTCCAGGATTGACACTGGCATCGATTTGATAAGTATGTATGCCGCGTTTAATCTCGGTATTATTGAGGTTGAGTTGTCCGTTAGCATAGCGGAAATTGGTGAGGAGTCGATCGCCTTGAAATGCGCCGAAGGTAGGATTGGTAATTTCAATCTGTTTGCCCGCAACTTGAAAGTCGGTCAGATTTATCGCTAAATTGCCCGTTGCCATGCCATCAAATCGGTATGGTTCGATGCCCACACTTTTGGGAATCCACGGTTTTAATAAAGGCATCGGCAGCCGTTGGACATTGATATTAAGAATCTTGCCATCGACATTGCCATTAGCAATTACCCCCTGTTGTCGGACATCAAAACTTTGGGGTTGTAAATTGCGATCGAGTGATAGTGATAATCGGTCGGTTTTTCCAGCAAAGGCAATATCGACACCCTGTCCTGGATTTGCTTGAATAGTACCAATTAAATTGGGATCGAATTTCAAGTTTCCCACTTGAAAATCGGTTAATTTTGTTTGTCCCAATATGTGGAGATTAGCTAGATTATTGTTCTGAAGATTGCCATCGATTTGCCAATTAGCTGTTAGTTGTCCGGTTAGTTCGCCGACACTATTAACATTTTTTGGCGCGAATTTAGCTAGTTCGGCCATGTTTAATCGATCGGCAATAACTTTAGCCTGCCATTGCCCTCGATCGATGATGAGATTATTAACCCGAACATTACCGCCGAGCATCTGTCGAATTTGTCCGTCTCCGCTAGCTTGAATCTGTTCTAATTCTGGATGTTCTAGATTACCAGCAGCACGGAAATTGGCAAATAATAATCCTGCTTGAATTGCCTTAGGGAAACCTTGATTTATCGTGCCTAAACTCAAACCACGGACAGCCAGATCGCTTTGCCATTCACCTCCGATCGTTTGGAAATTTTTAGCTTCTATTTCACCACCATTGGTCAATTTTAATTTACCATTACCATTAGCTTTAATTGCCACTGGTGTTAATCGATCGACGTTCCCAGCAACATTGAAGTTACCACTAATTTTACCTGTTTGTAACTGTGGCGATAATTGTCGATTTTCTAGCGGAGAGGCTGCACCAATAATATTACCTAGTTTGAAGTTGGCAATTGCTAAACTACTAGACCAATCACCCCGATCTAATTTTACGTCTGTAGCGCGAATCCGGCCATCAGCTAAGGCTAATTCACCATTACCGAATACTTGCAAATTAGCAGGATTGAATTTAGATAATGTCCCTGCTCCGAAAAAATCACCAGTCAGTCGTGCCGATGCAAATTCGCCAGGTATTTCCTCACTAATGCTATCTAACTTTAATCGATCGAATCTAAAATCACCGCGCCATTTACCCGTTCTAATTTCCAGTTGCCGAGCTAAAATACTCCCATCAGCTAAACTCAATTTCCCGCTACCCTTCACCGCAATATCTTCAGGCTTGAGATGTTTGAGATCGCCCGCAACATTAAAGTTGCCATCGAGCCGAGCATTTTTAAACTTCAGGGGGATTTCAGGAGCTAAACCACCGAGAACCAATGATGATGATTGGAGATTCCCCTGCCATTTACCTCGATCGATCTGAAAGTTATTACTAGCAATTTTCCCTTGAGGTAAACTGATTGTACCTACCCCCACACCTCGGAGTGATTCAGGGGTGAACTTGTCGAGATTCCCAGCAAGATTAACTTGTCCGCTAAATTGACCTTTGATTGACGAATTAAACTCAGATAGTTGGAGCGACTTTGTTGTAAATATCCCCTGCCAATTACCACGCTCGATCGTTAAATTATTCGACTCAATTTCGCCAGCTTTAAGCTTAATTTTCCCGCGTCCTCTAGCTAGAATATGCTTGGGACTAATCTTCTTTAAACCTTGACCACTGAGATTAAAATCTCCGCTGACGATACCTGCGGGTAAATGACTATCCCCCTGCGCTAATTCAGTAGATTCAAGCTGCTGAAGATCGATCGCACCACTACTAAGATTAGCTTGCCAATTACCTCGATCGATCTGCAATCGATTAGCGATAATTTGCCCCGCAGCCAACTGTAAATTTAATCGCCCCTGCGCCTGAATTGCATCGATATCTAAATCGCTATTTAAACCCGTCGCCTGAATATCTCCACCTAACTTTCCACCATAGTTAGCTGGTAAATTTATCCCACCAATTTTCGCTAATTTCTGAGTATCTAAACCCTGGGGTTGTAAATTCAATCGCCAATTAGTTTTCGTCACTTCCCCCGTCGCCTGCACCTTTCCTCCCGCCGCTGCAAGCGTAGCATTACGCACGATCGTGTTGTATTTGGGTGTAATCTGGAGATCGGTGACGATCGGATAAGTAGCCTGGGGTGCATCGATACGTAAATTAGTATAAATGTCAGCTCCCGTGCCGCCAATTGTCCCCTGCACCGAAGCGTCACCCATTTTTATCTGTGTGGGTAACTTTGCGCCGTACAGCCGACTCAGGGCATCTCCAGGGATACGCTCTCCTTGCACCTGAAAGCGCGTCTGAGGAGTTTTTAAAAGCTGGATTTCCCCCTGAGTAGTTATCTTTCCACCTAATTTCGGTTGAGCAGTGGCATTTAATTTAATGCGACCATCGGCCAATCTAAAGTTACCATTAACCCGGTCGATTTGGACTCGATCGACCTGACTAATTTGGCTATTATTAAACTTACCTGTCAAAATTGGCCGATCCAATTTGCCTGCTAGTTGCAACTCGCCCACGGCTACACCTGCGAGGGGAAATGGTGACTTGACATCGATACTTTTAAAAATATCTGGCAGTGTAGCTGGCGCAGTTTTGGCACGGAGTTGATAGCCAGTATAATAATTGAGATTGCCATCGATGACTCCCGCTACTCGATCGTACTTAGTCGTGACACCATTAAACTTAACATCCCGTTCCGACACTTGAATAAAACCATTAATCTCATCTAGACTACGCGGCACATAATTGATAATAATCTTGCCATCACGTACCAATAGCCGACTACTAATCTTCAGGTTTTTTTGTGGCTCAATCTCTAGATTCAGATCTCCATCTACAGTGCCATGTGCAATTTTAACCTCAGGAATTTTAACAATTCTAGTTGCCGCCGCTGCATCTAACTGCTCGCCCTTAATTGCTAACTGAGTTTTGCCATTAGCAACTAAACTATTACCCCGAACCTGCACCTGCCCACGATCGCCGAATTGTGCTCTACCCTTAAAATCAACTCTATCTTGACCATCGCTGACATCAGCTTGAAAATTAATTTTACTAACAGTAATCGGTTGAGGACTTTTACTATAAGGAACGACAACAATTCGCGCATCATCGATATTAATCGTACCAACTTCAACCTTAATTGGACTCGGCGGAGTCTTTTCCTGGGTAGGAATATTTACCCAACTGCCTTGGATATTCTGAGCTAAATAGAGATTCGGAGAAATTACATGTACATCTAACTTTATAGTTCGATCTAGGACTAATTGCAATGGATTAAAATTAACAACAACATCCCGAACTTCTAGATGATTTAAATCGCTCCCATTTGCAGGAATCTTCGCATTACTAAGATGAATCTCATTCAACCAAATATCTTCAATCTGCCCCAGATCGATCGGACGTTGGAGACTTTTTGATAACTCTTTCGCTACAATTGGTGCGAGATAACGTTTTGCCCACCATTGACCATAACCGACTCCAATTATTACCAACAGGAATAAGCCCAAAGCAATCGCGCTGCCAGTTTTTAGAAACAACTTCAGCCAATGACGGGGATTATCTGGTAAATTGTTTCTCAATTGGGGCTGGGTAGATTTGGGCTTAAACTTGGATTTCATGCTGGAATCGACCTTTAGTCAAACTGGGAATAGGATCGATATTAAAGCTAGACTAAGCTAACACGTATTTAAATTCGATCGTGGTGCTCGCAGATACACCTCCACTTAGATATTATGCCCAATACCCTGCCGTTGATTTGATTTTACCAACTATTCGAGGTTTATGGTCTACCGCAATTAGGTAGTCGAGCAAAATACTTTTTGCTTTAATTGACTATTTGTGCTATAGTTATGATCGTTGCCTGCGGATATGGCGGAATTGGTAGACGCGCCAGTTTTAGGTACTGGTTTCGCAAGAAGTGAAGGTTCAAGTCCTTTTATCCGCATCTTATGAGTCAATTTAGACTATGTTAACGACAGGAGTAAATTTTACTCCTGTCGGTTTTTTGTAAATATTCAGTAATGAAAACGATCGTTAAGTTTTTGCAATCTCTGTTGATTGTCGATCCCGTCGCGCCAGAAATTATCCGTGCGAAAGCTTATGAAATGTGGAAAGCACAGGGCGGCGGCGATATTAATCCCGATGCTAATTGGCAAGCCGCGATCGAGCAGTTACAGTTAACCGAAAAACTTAGTCGTCGCAATTTCATTTTAGAGCTAATTCGACTAGTTATTGCTAGTCTAAGTACTGGTGCAACTATTTTTGGTGGCTCGATCTTATTTCTCAACTTTTCTCAAGGCGAAAATCGGCTGATTACCGAACGATTTACCCGTTCGATCGAGCAACTGGGAAATAAAGAAGAAACGATTAGAATTGGCGGTATTTATGCCCTAGAAAGGATCGCCAATGACTCGCCTAGAGATGGTTGGACGATTATGGAAGTCTTATCCTCTTTTATTCGGGGCAAACAAAGTATTAAAGGGCAAGATACATCGCAATTACCGACAATTCGGACGGATGCCCAAGCAGCGTTAACCGTAATCGATCGACGACAAATAGATCTAGAAACCGATCGACAGTATTTGGATCTGAGCTTGACAAATTTGCGCGAGGCTAATCTAGTCGGTGCACAACTCGATCGCGTAAAACTTAATAGTTCTATTCTAACTAAAGCCGATTTACGTGGAGCTAATCTCAATCTTGCTAATCTAAGTAATGCCAATCTTGATGGAGCTAATCTTACCAAAGCTCAACTCGATCGCGCAAATTTAATTCAAGCTAATTTGAGCAATACTAACCTTAGTGCTGCCAATTTGAATGAAGCTAATTTAAATAAAGCCGATCTAAGTGACGCGATCTTAGATGGAGCCATACTCACTAATGCGAGCTTGGGAAATACTAATCTTACCAGTTCAATATTAATCGGCGCAAATCTGCGTGGTGCGACGCTGAGTAAGGCAAATCTCAGTAAAGCCGATCTTAGTGGTGCCGATCTATATCAAGTAAATCTTGCTGGTGCGAACCTTAACAAAACTGATTTGCGGAAGATTAAGAATTTGAATATTACTCAAATCAAGCAAGCTCAAAATTGGCTACTAGCGATCTACGATTCTGAGATCGATCTCTTATTAAAAGCCGAATCAGCATAAAATTATGGCGTTACTGAATTGAGATATGAAAGAGAGCGAAGTATGAGAGGGGTGGGGAGGGTGGAGATATGAGTTGATGTTAAGTTGCTAAGTTGGCACAGCCGCTCAGAACGATAATTGACGGGTTATCAAAGAAAAAATCATATCTTAAATCAGCAACGCCGAAATTATTAACCTTAACTAGCAACTTATGTTAATAGATGATACGATCTGCATAAACTTCCATTAACAATCGCAAATGTAAAAATGAACAAATACTGCGTGCGAATTAAATCTCACCCAGTTTGGGCTGTAATTGGAAATTTGCGTCGTCAACAATCCCAAGCAATATCCCAGTGGACGATCGAATCTGCCGAACAAATTGCTAGCATGAATGGGCAAGAAATTAACAAAGCAATTTGGCAGGTAATTTGGCGAACTATTATTAATAGCATCATTATTATCGTTATGATCTCTCTAGCTATTTATAGTGGATATCTCCAGTACCAGTTTCCCGATCCGCAGCATCTCGATCTTTCACTTTTAATCGGTGCGATCTCTTGTAATATTTTACTCACTCAACTACTGAATCTGAAGTATTTAAAAACCATTTTCTGGTTTATCCTTTTGCTAGGAAGTCTAATTTCGATCGCTCATATTGTGCCAATTTTTGATCGAATGTTAATGTATCTCTATACTAGTTGGCTACTGATATTTATTCTGCCCACGATTTATAGTCTGACCGTTCTGGCTTTCGATCTACGTAGATTTGGTACTATACTAGTTGCGATCGTGGCAATCGTAGCTACTGTTGTCTATTCACTATATCCAATTGGGCAAATTTTCGCATGGGAAATTGAGATCGATTTTTTGTCGATCGCCAATCGAGCTAGCTTGATAACTATTTTTGGTTGCTCGGCAATTTTTATGACTTTTGCCACAATTGCTAAAGTCTTGAAATCAATCCCCCAGATTGGGATCTTCTTTTTGAGAGAACTTGCTAAGTAAAATCTATTCAAACAAATATAAATTTAGAATCATGTCTAATCAATCTATCGGTTTAAGTGATAATCTCTACCAATATCTGCTGGCAAATTCTGTGCGCGAGCCAGCAATATTAACTAAGCTCCGTCAAGAAACGGCACAACATCCTTTGGCGAATATGCAAATATCACCAGAACAAGGGCAATTGATGGGACTACTGGTACACTTAATCGGGGCCAAAAAGTACTTGGAAGTGGGAGTATTTACTGGTTATAGTGCTTTAGTAGTGGCATTAAATCTACCAGATGATGGCCGAATAATCGCCTGCGATGTTAGTGATGAATTTACCTCGATCGCCAGCAAGTATTGGCAGGAAGCAGGGGTAGATGATAAAATTAGCTTGCAGATTGCTCCAGCATTAGAAACACTCGATCGACTATTAGCGAATGGTGAGGCTGGTACAGTTGATATTGCTTTTATCGATGCAGATAAAAATAATTATGTAGCTTATTACGATCGCTGTTTTCAATTAGTCCGTCAGGGGGGGATAATTCTAGTTGATAATGTACTTTGGTATGGTAGAGTTGCCGATCCAGCGATGGATGAGGATAAGCGCACGCTAGCAATTAAGCAGCTAAATCAGCAGATTTATCATGACGATCGAGTCCAGATTAGTTTAATCCCAATTGGGGATGGATTGACGATCGCCAGAAAGAAATAAACACCGCTATTGGACCAATTATATATATTAATACTGCAACCTGTGGATACCCAGAAAGCAGCGTTTTTATTCGGGGGTTCCCCCCGAATAAAAAAACAACAAGACAGGGCACCCTTACAACACATCGAAGTACCGACTCTCGATTATAAATTTAAGGTAGATATATTTGGCAGCTACTTATAATTAACAATTCCGGCAAAATCAGCAGCGGCAAGACTCGCACCACCCACTAACACACCATCAATTTGTGGCTGTGCCATAATTTCATCGATATTACTCGGCTTCACTGAACCACCATATTGAATTGTGACATCAGGATTGGTTAACTGAGCGCGAATTAGCCCAATTACGCGATCTGCTTCCTGCGCTTCACAAGTTTCTCCAGTACCAATCGCCCAAATTGGTTCGTAGGCAATTACCAGTCGCGCTTGAGAGATGCCCACCAAGCCATTTTTCAACTGATTGATAATCACCCGTTCGGCTTCGCCAGCATCTCGTTGTTGTTTGGTTTCACCAACGCAGAGGATCGGAATCAACCCACTGGCTTGAGCTGCTTTGAGGCGTAAATTTACTGTCTCATCAGTTTCGGCAAAATACTGACGGCGTTCGCTATGCCCGACAATGACGTATCTAACGCTGCTTTCGATCAGCATACTGGCAGAGATTTCGCCAGTGTAAGCCCCACATTCTTCCCAATGAACATTTTGGGCACCCAGCCGAATCCGATTACCATGCAGACTTTTGCTAACAATTGTTAAGTCTGTAAATGGTACGCACAAAACTACTTCCCGATCTTCTGGGGCATCATCGATTTGGGAGATAAATTGCATCAAAAACTCAGAGGCTTCACCCTGGGTTTTATACATTTTCCAGTTACCAGCAATAATAATTTTACGCATCATCTAAATTAGTCTAATCTACCAGGATCGTCTTCTATATTCCCATGAATTGGGTTGGGGTGGGGTAGGCTTTAGGTTTTAGGCTTTGGGCTTTGGGGAATAATTGGATTTGTCAACTATCTACTGATTTCCTACTTTGCCACCACAAGAAAATCGCCATAGCACAGGAGGGTAGAAATACGGCAGTTATGACTATTCCAGTGGTCGGTACTGGAGTTAAACTTTTACCCAGATAGTTAATCGCGATCGAGATGGCGACAGATGGTAATAACATTTTGAGTAATAGTCCAATTTGGTCTGACACTGAAGTTAGGGGTTAGGGAGTTAGGATTCGGGGATAACCTTTACGACTTACGACTTACGACTTACGATTTAACTTTAATCTCTACCCTCGAATTTATAATGAAATTTAGCGAACTGATAATTAAACTAGGTTCGGCTGTCAAAGCTAGTAGTTTAGGGACAAATGGCGGTCTCGATCCGATCTTAACTGGCTTGGCACCGATCGATACAGCGGCATCTGGCACAATTAGCTATATCGAGGGAGATAAATTCGCCAAATTTGTCAGCAGTACGTCAGCAAGTGCTTTAATCTTACCGATGAATGAGGCGATTCAATCGCAAGCGATCGATCGAGGAATTGCCTGGATTGCTGCAAGCGAACCGCGATTACTTTTTGCCCAAGTCATCAAACTATTTTATCAACCATTCCGACTTCCCGTGGGAATTCATCCGAGCGCGATCGTGGAAACTGGAGTCGAACTAGGAGAAAATGTGTCGATCGGTGCCCATGCGGTCATTCAACCTGGCGTAAAAATTGGGAATGGTGTAGTCATTCATCCGAATGTGGTCATCTACCCTGATGTCTCGATCGGCGATCGAACAATCCTTCATGCCAACTGTACCATTCACGAACGAGTATCGATCGGTCGCGATTGTGTCATCCACAGTGGGGCTGCGATCGGTGCAGAGGGGTTTGGATTCGTGCCGACTGCTACTGGATGGTTCAAGATGGAACAAGCGGGTTATACGGTCTTGGAGGACGGTGTGGAGATCGGTTGCAATAGTACGGTCGATCGGCCAGCAGTGGGTGAAACTCGGATCGGACGAGATACAAAGCTAGATAACTTAGTACACGTCGGACATGGTTGTCAGATTGGTGCTAATTGCGCTCTCGCCGCTCAAGTTGGGTTAGCTGGAGGCGTGAAAGTTGGCAACCAAGTCCTACTTGCTGGACAGGTTGGAGTAGCCAATCAGGTGACAATTGGCGATCGCGCGATCGCTTCATCAAAAACAGGAATTCACAGTAACGTCGATCCAGGCTCAATCGTTTCAGGTTATCCGGCAGTTTCCCACAAACTCTGGCTCAAAACTGCCGCGATCGTTAATCGATTACCAGAAATGTATCAATTCTTCAAACAAAGCCAACGGGGTTAATTTAAAATGGTTAATTTTATGGATGCCATTCTTAAGGAAGCGTGGTAAGCTACCTCTGTGTTGTAATTAGCCAATCAGTGAAAAGTAGAAAATATCTAGCTTTATTCCCTGTCGCTAACTGCTTCCAGGCATTTATAAATATGTACTTTTGTTGCACGTTAACAGTGACCGATCTAATTGTTTGAAGCTAACCGATCGGTAATATAGTTAAATAAATTTTAACTAACGATTGTGCTGGTCAGCACAGTTTCTAGAATCAGTAGATTTCGGGATAGTTTATTTAATCTGTAGCAACTAATCGATTGTGGTAATGTTGCATCCCAGCTCTGGGAGCACCATTTAAGTCTGCCGCAGACAGCAATCGCTCGAAACCACAGCAGGAAAATGGCAGCTTTTACAACCCTAATATTCCCTGCCCCGGGTGATTGACGATCGCCGACGTGCAAAATTATTTTCTGCCTCACACACAGTCCGCTCTGGCATTCACTATTCACATGGCAAAAATATGAACGAAACTTGGCAACTCATCAGTGCAGTACCTGGAACTAGTCAGCTTATTGCTAAAAATTGGCTAGTCGCTCAGGTAGCAGTACCAACCAGTGTCACCACCAATTTTTCCACAACTGGAGTCGAAAATTTTGTCAAGCAAACTGGTGGCACAATCGGAGCCTTCTTACCCAGTTTACTCGGTGCGGTAGTTACATTATTTGTCGGCTGGATCGTTGCATTCGTTGTATCGTCAGTCGTGCGTAATCTACTCAAACGTACCGAACTTGACGACCGACTGGGTAACTTGGCAACTGGTAACTCTGGCTCTTCTAGATCGAATATGAATACAGAAAAATTAGTCGGGGACATCGTCTTCTGGCTAATTTTTCTATTCGCCCTGCTCGGCTTTCTCAACGCCCTCAACTTAACAGTTGTCGCGCAACCACTCAACAACGTCTTGAACCAAATTCTGGCTTTTGTGCCGAAATTGGCTTCTGCGGCTGCCTTGGGTGCGATCGCCTGGTTATTGGCAACAGCAGTCAAAACGATCGTCGTTCGCACCGCTGGAACCGTTCTGCCAGCGATGTCCCGTCGATTAGCAGTTGGGGAAAATCAAGTTCTCCCTAGCGAAACATTAGGCAACGCACTTTACTGGTTTGTCTTCTTATTTTTCCTCCCCGCAATTCTTGGAGTTCTAGAGCTACAAGGCCCACTAGCACCAGTCCAAAATCTGTTAAATGATATTCTCAGCGCACTGCCAAATATCTTTAAAGCAGCACTAATCGGGATTGTCGGTTGGTTTGTGGCGAGAATCGTCCGCGAGTTGGTAACTAACTTACTGGCTGCGGCAGGAACCGAGAGATTAGCTACTAAAATTGGCTTGAATCGAGCTGCGCCAGGTCAATCTCTCTCTGGATTGTTAGGCACTATTGTCTACTTGATGGTGTTAATTCCCACTGCGGTAGCCGCACTGGATGCACTTCAGATCCCCGCGATTTCTAGACCAGCTACTTCAATGCTTCAACAAGTATTGAATACTATTCCTCAAATTCTGACAGCAGCGGGAATTTTAGCTGTTGCTTATGTAGTGAGTCAGTTTATTGGTGATTTAGTTACTAACTTACTCAGTGGCTTGGGATTCAATAATATCTTCCAAGCACTAGGACTCAATACCCTACATCAAACTACCACTACCACTACTCCTCCGGATAGTTCCAGTGTATCTACTTCTCGCGGCACGATCGTGCCTAGTAGTACCAAGCGGACTCCCTCTCAGGTGGCGGGCTTAATCGCTCAGATCGGAGTGATGATTGTCGCCGCAGTAGCGGCTACTGGCGTGTTAGGAATTCCCTCACTGACTCAACTAGTTGAAGGTTTACTCCTAATCTCTGGACAAGTTCTATCTGGAGTTGTAGTTTTTGCAATCGGTCTATATCTCGCAAATCTAGCGCAGAAAGTAGTCAGCAGCTCGGGTACTCATCAATCAAAAGTACTCGGACAGATCGCTCGGTTGGCAATTATCGCGTTTGTTGGTGCGATGGCATTACAACAGATGGGGATTGCTGCTAGTATTGTCAACTTAGCTTTTGGTCTATTATTGGGCGCGATTGCGGTGGCGACAGCGATTTCCTTTGGTTTGGGCGGTCGCGATGTTGCGTCCGAACAGCTACGGGATTGGATGTCAGGATTCCGTGACAAACGCTAATCTCAATTTGTAATTTGATTTTATAAAAAGTCAGAAGTCAGCTTTGGATGCTGGTTCCTGACTTTTTTTGACCTAAAAATTGAGTTCTAATTTGCCCCGATCTCTACTCCCTAAAGCCTAAAACCTAAAGCCTAAAGCCTAACTTCAGCCAGTTGAGTTAAAATACTCCTAAAGTTTTGAATTTTTGATTAGAGACAGTGGAAACTAATACGATTAACTGTAGTGAAGTTTGTAAGGATGGCTGTATTCAACCCGATCGTTGTCAGAATCAAACTCATATCCAGTCAGCTTCCAAATTTATTAATGAAACTTCCTTAGATAAAATGCATGAAATCGCTGAGGAGGCGCGGCGTAAAAAAATGACAGCTCCCCCAGTATGGGTAATTCCTGATTGGCAGGATTAGAATTATTTTTTCAGAAAGTAGGTTAGTGTTGGCGATGGCCTGTCGTAGGCACAGCGTAACGCACCAGAACAGAGTTCGATCGTTCAAATTTATCAAATTATTATATGAACTTAGTTTCTCTCCAAAATCAACTGGATAATCTCTCCTTCGGCATCTTGCTGCTGACAATGCTGATTTATTGGGTTGGTGCAGCTTTCCCTAAAGTGCCGTTTTTGCCCAACTTGGGGACGACTGGAATGGCGGTCGCGAATCTGTGTATGGCAACATTATTAGGCGCAAGATGGATCGAAGCTGGTTATTTCCCGCTGAGTAACTTATACGAATCGCTATTCTTTTTGGCGTGGGGTATCACCGCGATGCACCTGTTTGCCGAATCCATCAGTCGCAGTGCGCTGGTTGGGGTGGTAACTGCGCCTGTGGCGATGCTAATTACCGCATTTGCAGCCTTGACACTACCTGGTGATATGCAGGCATCAGCACCGCTAGTCCCTGCTTTGAAGTCTAACTGGTTGATGATGCATGTCAGTGTGATGATGTTATCTTATGCCACCTTGATGGTGGGATCTGTACTGGCGATCGCTTTCTTATTTATCACACGCGGACAAGAAATCGAGTTACGCGGTAGTTCCTTTGGTGGGAATGGTTATCGATTGACTAGTAGTCTAGCTACTCAAAATGTTGCCGCAATTAGCTCTACCGAACCCATGACACTCGGTATTGATTCAGGAACGACGGCAGTATTAGAATTGCCCACAATGGCAGCGACAGCGATACTATCACCCCAACGATTAGGGCTGGCTGATACACTCGATAATATTAGCTACCGGATTATTGGCTTGGGATTTCCCTTGCTGACGATTGGGATTATTGCTGGTGGCGTTTGGGCAAATGAAGCTTGGGGTTCTTATTGGAGTTGGGACCCGAAGGAAACTTGGGCATTGATTACGTGGTTGGTATTTGCGGCTTATCTACACTCACGGATTACCAAGGGTTGGCAGGGACGGAAACCGGCAATTTTGGCAGCAGTAGGTTTTGTCGTTGTCTGGATTTGCTACCTGGGGGTTAACCTGCTCGGGAAAGGACTACATAGTTATGGCTGGTTCCTATAAGTGTTTGGGTATAATTAAGATAAGTCATCAGTTCTAAGTCGTCAGTAATGGTGGGTCGATCGACATTTACTCCCACCCATGCTGTCTAAATTTAGTGACTTTGACCTGCTTAAGATATTTTTGATGGGATTTATTATTAAGAATATTTACAGTATTTTATAGATATTTAATATAATCATTGGAGCATATCATGACCGATCGCTTTGAGTCATTGGAAAATGGAGAAGTTATCTCAGTTCAACAGGAAATAGACGTGTTAAGTGGGCAGCGTACTTTTAGGGCGGGCGAGTTAAATGATGCCATTAAAAGTTATTTAGCAAATGCGATCGCTGGTTGGAGTGAAGAGAAAAATGGTTGGTTTACAGCTCAAGGAATCGACTGTGAGGCACTGAGATTTGGCTCCAATGGTTGGCAAAAAGGTCGGATTAGATTATGTTTGGAATTTTGTCCGGACGAGCCGAATACAACCGCGCAGAATGCTAGTAATCGCAGCATACCGCTCGTTAATACCACCGCAACAGCTCCAATGGTGAGCGTACCAGTGACACATACTAACGATCCGGCCAGTGGGGTATCTGTCTATCAGGAGGGTAGTCTCAATCGATCCTCTCATGATGAAATTTTCCCAACAACAATCTCTGCTAATACTCCAGAAATTACCCCACATGGATATGAAAGCCCGACTGAGATCCCTGTAGCTGGAATTGCGGCAGTAGGTACTGTGGCTGTGGCAGCAGCGATTGCTAGTGTCGCTCGAGTCGAAGCCAATACCGATCAGGATCTGACGATCCCACACCTAGCCGATACGGTATTGGAACTAGAAGAGCATCATCCCGATTCGAGTGCGACCCCAAGTGGCGGTTTGGATGAAATTGCTTTTGACTTCGATCGATCGAATGACAGTCAGGGTAGAATGATTCCCAATGGTTTGATGGAACTGGATCTCACTGATTTAAGCCTAGATTTTTCCGAACAGGATCTGCTCGGTTTTGAAGCCACTGGCATGTCAGATCCATCAGAAGAATTTGTAAATCTTCACGATCTTGATAAACCAGAAAATTCGGGGATGTTAATCGATGAAGTTTGGAATGAAATGAATCAAGGCAATTGGCCTGGAATAAATTAGTGAATAGTTGATTAAAGCATTGATTGTTCGAGCGACTACCGCAATTCTATTTGAGTTCTTGTTAGCAACATTAACTCGTAGGGGCGGTGCTGTCTTGTCGTTTTTTATGCTGGGGGAACCCCCGAATAAAAACGCCGCTTCATGCCCGCCCTTTAGGGATTAAGCCTCTCATTTAGGATTTCTGTAATGCTAATGCTAGTTTTTTACCGATCGATAATGTATGGATTTTATTCAGTTAACGGGGATTCGTTGTTATGGCTACACGGGGTATTTGGAGGAGGAGCGATTTTTAGGACAATGGTTTGAAGTCGATCTCCGCATGGGGGTGGATTTAGCTCCTGCGGGTCAGAGCGATCGAATTGAGGATACACTCGATTATCGGAGTGTCATCGCTGCTGTTAAAGAAATCGTTTCAACTGCTAAATTTGCCCTCGTCGAAAAACTGGCTGAGACAATTATTAACACAGTCCTAGATTTCGATATGGTTCAGCAAGTCGAGTTGAAGTTACATAAGCCAGCCGCGCCGATTCCCGATTTTGGTGGCAAGATTACGATCGAATTAACTAGACGAAAGTAGGTTTTAGGTCTTAGGTTTTAGGTCTTAGGATTTAGCTATAAACCCACAGTGCCAGTCATTACTTACGAGTTATGAGTTACTTTAACTTTGATGTCGATCGGGATTCCACTCGATCGAATCTGCCGAGATCGGGTAGGCTAGAGATGAGAATTGTCACTTTTTAGCGTCAAATTGACGGAGGCATCTATGACTGGAGGATTGCAGCGGCCGCTTTTAATTGGTGGGATCGGACTCACTCTAGGTTTGTGGGGTTTGGATAGTATCTCTCACAGCCTCTCTGGAATGGGCGATTTATTCACACTGGGGGCGATTGCCGCAGGGGGTGGTTATTGGTGGTACAGTCGGCGCGGAGATCGGGTTCAAGTGCCGCTAGCTAAAGTAGATATCAATCGAGCGACACTCGATCGCATCCTCAGTCAAGTAGAATTGGTCATCGGTCAACTAGCAATTGAAAGTCCAAACTCCGTCAAAATCGATCCACTTCAGCAACAATTAACCCAAGTTAAGACTAATTTAACTCGACCCGATCGACACATTGCGATTACTGGTGGACAAAGAGTTGGGAAAAGCAGCTTGATGAAGCTACTCACCACCGAACCAGTACCTTCGGCGACACCACTCAAATATATCGAAACACCAGCCTTATTTACTAGTGGTGCAGAGAGTAACGCCGCAGACTCGAGAGCCAAACAACTCGCACTCAACGCCGATTTAGTACTATTTCTCACCAATGGCGATCTGACTGCTACCGAGTATAAATATCTCACCGAACTTCACCAAGCCCATCAGCGGGTAATATTGTTACTCAATCAAGCCGATCGATACTTACCCGACGAACGTAACCTAATTCTCCAGAAACTCCAAGCAACTATTGCTGGTACGATCGGATCTTCAGATATCGTCGCCACGAGTACTGCACCTGCATCTGTAAAAGTCCGCAAAATTCAAGCAGATGGTACCGCAGTAGAAACTCTAGAAACACCCCCAGTCGAGATCGGTAGTCTCAATCACCAACTTACCAATGTCCTCGCTACCGAAGGCGAAAAAATGTTATGGGCGACCACTTATCGTCAAGTAGCTGGAGTCCAATTTTCAGCCAAAACCGCATTAAATACGGTCAGACGCGATCGATCCTTACCACTAATCGAGCAAAATCAGTGGATTGTCGCTGCTGCTGCCTTTGCAAACCCCTTACCCGCACTGGATTTACTCGCTACTGCTGCGGTTAACGCTCAAATGGTCATCGATTTAGGTGCCATTTATCAACAGAAATTCTCCCTCGAACAGGCGCAAGCCGCTGCGAGTGCAATGGGTAGTGTGATGCTCAAATTAGGCTTAGTCGAACTTTGCACCCAAACAGTCGCTGGATTGCTCAAGACTAATGCAATTACCTTCGTCGCTGGCGGATTGGTACAAGGTTTAAGTGCTGCTTATCTCACTCGGATTGCTGGTTTAACTCTCGTCGAATATCTCGAAGCCCAAGATATCGTCGTCCCCGAATCCGCCCGCGCCTGGAATCTCGATTTGCTCGGTAATACCCTCCAGCAGGTCTTCCAAGCGAATCAAAGAGTTGCTTATAAAACTGTCGTCAAGCAAGGAATTGAACGCTTACGGCCCGACGGAGCAGCCGCTCAGGTGGTTTAGATTCCCATTCCCACAATAATCGCACAATTATGACGATTTCTACTTCAGTAAATACCGAACCGTTATTAATTGATGTTAGTAAGGGCTTGTAAAGAAACAACTTCATGTTTTGAGACTCAAAACTTTTCCTTGTGGGAAAACTACCGATCGAAACCATGAGCTTATTTTCTTACAGCCCCTAAGGCAGTCCTTCAAATCGATCCCGAACAGTTCGATCGTTTATGTACTGGTCAATCCATTTCTCCGACTTGAATTGACCAGTACCGGAGAACTTATTGTCATGGCACCTATATTCGGTGAAAGTGGGAAAAGGAATCTTAATTTATCAGCTCAAGTTTGGTATTGGAATCGACAAAATAAACTAGGGGAAGTATTTGATTCTTCAATCGGTTATGACTTTACCGCAATCGATGCTGGTAAGGCTTCACTCCCATGAGGACGAATTAAGGTCAGGAAGTTGTGAGTTTCACTGCTTTTTTTCTAATACCAATAGATCTAACTCCGCCTGCATCTGCTGTTCGACGAGAGTATAGCAGGCATCAACATAGTCTCGATCGTTCGCAGCACTCCGTCCATAACGGCTAAATTCGATCGGTTTACAGATCCGAATGTGGATGCGCGTGGGCAATGGTAAATTAGGTAATGGACCAAATGCAATCCCCCAGGGTAAACCCAAGTAGACAGGGAACACGATCGGATCGATGCCAAATAGCCACGGCATTCCTCGATCTCGCAGTTGCTGTAAAATTGGGTAAAGATCTGTCAAGACAATCAGCCCATCATGAGCACCCAAAGACACTACAGGGACGATCGGGGCATGTTCCCGCAAGGCAACCTTAATAAACCCCTTTCGTCCAGCCAACTCAATTCGATGTCTCTCACTGTGAGGACGAAACACATCCTCAGCACCACCAGGATAGACTAAAACAGCCGCATCTCTTTGCAGGGCTGCCATTGCCATTTTGGGATGAGCAACTACCGCTCCAGCTTGAGCAGCTAATGTAGAGATCGGCCCAAAATATTTCCATACACCAGGGTGTGCCAATCCGTAGGCGGGGCGTTCCACGCCATAACGACAAAACCAGTCATACATCAACATGAACATGTCTGGCGAGGCTAAACCCCCATTGTGGGACCCCACGACCAACATCCTGCCTCGATCGGGAACACGATCCCACCCATCGGTTGTAACCTGGAAATAGTAATGGTATAGCCATTCCCACATTGGCATAAATATCTCGCGGATCGCTTGCGGATCGCGATCGTCCAACGACCAGCCATCATACTGATGATCAGGGTTTGGCGTGGGTGGATCGATCAGGTGCTGAAAAAAGTTTAACAATTGTCGCAAATTGGTGATGAACAGGGCTTTAGACCACAATTTTTGACTGTAGCTAAATTATCTTCATCGATCGTACCAAACAAAGACTAGAATCGGGAATAGTCAATTTTCAACAATTTTCTTTTGCCTATTGCATAATCAGCTAATATTTGTTATATTAGTCAAGTTGCCAAATTTAAATTAGCAATAAGCCGGGATAGCTCAGTTGGTAGAGCAGAGGACTGAAAATCCTCGTGCCCGGGGTTCAAGTCCCCGTCCTGGCATTACGTGTACTAGCATTTGTGATTTAGCTATCGCTAGGTCAGTGCCTTCAAAGTGGATGTTTTCCGTTTTTCAGGGGTATCCACAGATCGGTTTCGCTTTTAATTACAGGAACGGTCTCTTATTGAATAATTCTAAATGTGAGATTGATTCTGGGCGTAACAATCTTGGCTGTTTTGGCGACTTGATGTAGCCAGTGATGCTGAGTTGGACCTCGCATTAATAGGAGGCTGCCATGAGTAAGATCGATATCAATTTTTTGACTTTTATTTTGCTTGTGTTTGAAAGAAAAGCGGCGAGTGGAGCCAAAACTGACGGAACCAATAATGGGATTTTGTCCTAGTTCTGATTCATCATCACTATGCCAAGCAACACTATTTGTCCCATCACGATAAAGATTTAACAGCACGCTATTAAAGCTAACTTCTGCCGTTTTCTCGATTCGTTCTTTGATCTGAGATAATACCGAAATCCAAGGACTGGGATGTTGCACTATCCCTGAATAGGTATAAGATTTTCCTTCGTCCCCATACCATGCTGTCAAACGGGGAAGAGGCAAATACTTGCCAAACATCTGAATTTTGTCTTGCCGCCATTTAATACAAGAATTAAGCTCTGAAAATAATTTATCACTTTCATCCGTACTAAAAAAGTTACTGTAAAAAATAACTTCACCATCTATCGATACGATCTCCTTTTCCTGGATGATAATATCTTTGCGGTCGATTGCGGCTGCTTTAAAATCAAACATGTTCATTTGCTGATGCATCTGTTTGCGGCTGTTCTTAGACTATCTAGTACTCGGCGGCGTAAATAACAGTAATATTTTGGGCAAAGGGGGGATCGGGGAGCGAAAAGTGCTGATGGTCGGGTGACCCGCCCAGTGGTCTTGGGGTTTCCCCGTCTTGTCGTTTTCTTATTCGGGGGTTCCCCCCGAATAAAAACGCCGCAAGTGGAGCACCTTTTCAAGACAGCGTGATTAGAAAAAGGACTGAATGGTGGCTTTATTTCTGCCGCCCAATACTAGTGGAAATACTCATTTCTAGTCTATCCGATCGGGTCAGAACCGAGTGCAAAAACTTAGCGGCAATAGCTTCAGCATTTCTAGCTGCTAGCGATTATCTGATGAAGGGCTTCTGCTGCGACAGCCGTTTCGCCAACACCAACGACTAGACGAAAAGGATAGAATACAGTTACAGCCGATTGGACTATTGTTTGCATTCAGCCTTCGATCGTAACGTCAGAGCAGGCTGTCGATTACAATCTATTTAGTGCATCAAGTGCAGATATTTAGTGAAAATATGTTGAACATTAGAGACTTTTGGGTAGCATGGCGGCGGTATCGGTTTGGAATGTTGTTATTTAGCGTGTGCTTGAGTGCAATCTTAGCATCACCGCAGGTAGCGATGTCTACTCAGCCAGCCGGAACAGTGGACTCAACTGTAGCTTCAGAGGTTGTCAAAAAACCGATCGTCAAGCCAAGTAAAGCTCCGACAGTACCTGCGACTAAGAAATCAGCCAATCCTAGCACAAGTTTAACTGCAAACGTCAAGAAAACTGTTCTAGAGAATGGTTTGACCATTCTGACGAAGGAAGTACATAGTGCTCCGGTCGTGACGGTTCAAGTCTGGTATAAAATTGGTTCTCGGAATGAAGCTCCTGGCGTGAACGGAATTGCACACCAGTTGGAGCATATGTTATTCAAAGGAACGAAAGATCGACCGATTCAGTTTGGGAGATTGTTCGCAGCTTTAGGTAGTGATTCTAATGCTTTTACTAGCTACGATCAGACTGCTTACTATGGTACCGTTGAAAAGAATAAACTTACCAGTTTATTGACGCTGGAAGCAGATCGGATGGAAAATTCAACGATCGACATTGATAAACTGACTGGCGAAAAGCGGGTAGTAATTTCGGAATTGCAGGGCTATGAAAATAGTCCGAGTTATCGACTCGATCGAGCCGTCAAACGTGCGGCTTTTCCGAATACACCTTATGGGTTAACTGTTGGCGGTACCAAGGCCGATGTCGAGAAATTTACGGTCGAACAGGTGAGGTCTTATTATGATTCCTACTATGGACCGAATAATGCCACGCTAGTAGTTGTTGGAGACTTTGATACAGCCAGTTTGATGACCAAAGTACTAGAGACATTTGGGAAAGTCCCTCGCCGCGAGTTAAAAGTCGCTCAACCGACAGTTACCGCAGCCACAACTACCGCCGCACCCAAACGTCGGCTCACGCTCAAAGAACCAGGTAGCACCCAAATTGCTAGTGAGGTTTATCCCCTCCCTGATGCTAACCATCCCGATGTCCCCGCGATCGACGTGATGAATTACGTGCTCACAGAAGGACGCAGCTCGCGGATGTATCAATCGATCGTTGAAACCGGAGTCGCGACTAGTCTCGATGGTGGTGCGTCAAATCTGGCTGGTGGCGGTTGGTATGAGATTTCCTCGATCGTTGAAGTCGGTAAATCTTTACCCAAATTAGAAGCGGCGATTAGTAAGGAAATTAAACTCATCCAAGCCAAACCACCCACCCCGCTGGAAGTTTCCCGCGCCAAAGCCCAACTCAAAGCTGGCTTTCTCCTCGCCAATCGCGGGATCGATAGTCAAGCCAGACAACTCGGAAACGACCAAACCACCACTGGCGACTATCAATTTACCGATAAATATCTCGCGGCAGTCGATCGTGTCACCCCTGCCGATGTCCAACGGATGGCGAAAAAATATCTCCAAGAAAGTCAAAAAACCATCGGCTACTTTCAACCCACCAAAATTACTGGAGCAACCGCATCAGCAGGTAAAGATGGTAAAACAGTCGAAAATCACAGCCCAGGGACACCTGTAGACCCCGCTGAACTGGCTCAATATCTCCCCCCACTCGATCCAGACACCGCCAGCCAAAATCAAGCCTTACCCCAAGAGGTGAAGCTCAAGAATGGGCTGAGGGTATTCTTACTCCCCGATGCGAGTACGCCGACAGTGACGTTGACTGGGAATATTCAAGCGGGAACAGAATATGACAATCCTGACAAAGCTGGATTGGCAAGTCTGACAGCCACAAATCTGATGAGTGGGACGAAAACTCAAACAGCACTGGCGATCGCCACAACATTAGAAAATCGCGGTTCTGGACTGGGATTTAGTGCTAGTCGGGAAGGTGTCAGCTTGGGCGGTAATGCTCTTTCTAAAGATTTACCAATCTTGCTTCAAACTCTGGGTGATGTCCTCCAAAATTCCAATTTCCCCACATCGAAGGTCGAACTCAGTCGTCAACGCGCCTTGACTAGCCTAAAACTGGAATTGGATAGTCCGAATGCGGTAGCACGACGCAATTTCCAGCAGACGATTTATCCCAAAAATCACCCCTTTACCATTTTCCCCACAGCCGAAACGCTCAAGGGTTTGAAAGTAGCAGATCTTCAAAGCTTTTATCGTCAGCATTATCTACCGAGCAATACAATCCTGGCGATCGTCGGTGACTTTAATGTACCCCAGGTGAAACGCTTGCTCGAAAGTAGCTTGGGTAAATGGGCGACTACAGCTAAATCAGTCAAACTCAAATATCCAATTGCTAAAATACCCGAACAGCAGGTGCAAGTTAATCCCTCACTTCCAGGTAAAACTCAAGCAATTACCTTGATGGGCAATACGGCGATCGATCGGAAAGATCCGCGCTACTATTCAGCCTTGGTGTTAAATCAAATCCTCGGTGGCGATACCCTTTCCAGCCGTCTGGGTACCGAAATTCGTGACAGACAGAGTTTAACCTACGGGATTTATAGTAGCTTTGCTGCTGGGAAACGTCAGGGTACTTTTATTATTTCGATGCAAACCGCGCCAGAGGATGCTCCCAAAGCTCTAAAAAGCACGATCTCTCTGTTGAAGGATCTACAGGCTAAGGGTGTAACTGCAGCAGAAGTTGCCAACGCCAAACGCAGTATTTCGAGTAACTATACAGTCGATCTTGCCTCCCCTGACGAGATCGCAGGGGCGACGTTAGGTAATGCCGTTTATGGCTTGAATCCTAATGAAATCAGTGAATTTCCCAAGAAAATTCAAGTTGTGACATTAGAACAAGTCAACAAAGTTGCCAAGGAATTAATCCAACCCGATCGATTGGTTGTGGTTACCGCAGGACCACCGAAGAAGTAACAAACATTAGTTGATAGTTGATAGTTGATAACTCACACTAGTTAGGATATATTCAGATCCCCGACATCTGGCGAGAAGTCGGGGATCTAGCCTCTAGCAAATTTTCTAACCGTTGAGGTTAATCAGTTAGCAGTTCTTGAATTTCTGCAATATTCCGAAAACCAACGGCGATCGCGATGCCATCTTTGACAAAAATTGGACGCTTTAAAAGCATCACATCATCGCTAAAAGCATTCACCCATTCTGCTTCAGTCCAAGTATCTTTAATCTCGTCGAGAGATCGATAGGATTGTCCTGAGGTATTTCGCATTGGTCGATTGCCTAATTTCTCGACCCAACTAGCAATTTGTTCTAAGCTAGGTGGTTGTTCTTTGGTATTAATGAATTCGTAACTAATTCCCTGTGCATCTAGCCATTGCAGAGCTTTTTTGCAAGTGCCACAGGTGGGGATACCATAAACTTGAATTGACATATATTGGGAAAATTAAGAATTACGAATTAACAGGTTGTAGAGACGTTATGAATAAATAGTGATAATCTGGATAGCGCGAACACTGGCCGATCGAGTCGATCGATCAGCGATTCCTACTATCCTACTAAGAACTGAGATCTTATGGGCGACAGCATTAATGATATCCCTTTGCCGATCTGTATGCCTACAAACACGGCGGAACTTGCCGAACTAGTCACCATTGCCAGTCGAGATAAATCGCCCTTAGTCGTCGCGGGCAATAGTAGCAAACTGGATTGGGGCGGGGTAGTTAGTGGTGCGAAATCCATCGCCAGTACTCAGAAACTCGATCGATTAATCGCCCATGCAGTTGGCGATCTGACCGTTACTGTCGAAGCAGGAATGAAATTCGCCCAACTGCAAGAAACTTTAGCTACCGCTGGACAATTTTTACCACTCGATCCAGCCTATCCCGATCGAGCTACAATTGGCGGGATCATTGCGACTGCTGATACTGGCTCACTCCGGCATCGCTATGGTGGCGTGAGAGATTTACTCTTAGGGATTAGTTTCGTCCGTGCTGATGGCAAAATTGCCAAGGCGGGCGGACGAGTGGTCAAAAATGTAGCTGGCTATGACATGATGAAGCTCTTTACTGGCTCCTATGGCACCCTGGGCATTCTGACAGAAGTAACATTTCGGGTATATCCACTGCCAAGTAATACTGGTACCGTCATCCTCACCGGATCGATCGAGAGGCTGGCAAAGGTGGCTAAAATCTTATTGGCAAGTACTTTGACCCCGATCGCGATCGACGTGCTTTCTACAGCATTTAGTCGGCATCTGGAGATTAGTAATACGCCCAGTCTCGTAGTCAAATTTGCCACCATCCCCGCAAGTATCGCCGAGCAGTCAGAGCAGTTACTATCGATCGCCAAAGGATTGGGTTTAAAAGGCGGTAGCTGGCAAGGAGAACAAGCAGAACGACTGTGGAGCGGCATTCAAACCGGAATTTGGGGCGATACTCCAATTGGCTGTAAACTAGGGGTTCGATCGACCGCCGCAGTAGAATCGATCGACTGGATCGATCGATCTACAGAAAATAATGCCAAAGGTGTCATCCATCTCAGTAGCGGCATCGGCGCATGTGCGCTGAACGATGCTAAGTATATTGCACCCCTCCGCAGTCATTGTGAATCATCGGGTGGCTTTCTGTCAGTTCTACAGGCACCTGAAGATGTCAAACAAAAAATAGATGTATGGGGCTATCGGGGTAATGCGGTGCCGTTGATGCGGGAAATTAAACAACAGTTCGATCCTTTGGATCTTCTCAATCCAGGACGATGTTTTTAGAATATTTATTATCTACACACTTGGAATTTCAAATTTACCCAAAAAAGTCAAACTAAAATCTAGTTCTTGTTTATCTAAACTCGATGAATCATGAATAATATTTTCAGTGGGTGCCATATAAGCCTCCCCTGGATTTAATGCTAGTTTTGTGACTGGATAGTCGGGAAAAGTCTCCATGAATTTCTCTGACAATCCAGCCCCACGATAGTATCGAGAAATGTCGATTGCGGTAGATAGTTGCAGCAATTCCAACATTTTCATCAGGGAAAGATCGATAAACAGAAAATAGCGATTCTCCCTACCAATATTAATACAGAGCCGATTCTTAGATAGATGTCTGCGTCTGAGTGGTGCTTTTTCCCAACTATCGACGTGCAATCCTTCACGAGTACAAGTTACTAAACCCAATCGATTGCAATGAAAGATTCCCTCACTTACAATTTCATTAGGAACGATCGCATATTTTTGTAAGTAAGTAGATATATTTTTGAGGATCGATCGATATTCTGGATGTGACGGAACTTGCCGAACATCTACCTCACATCGTTCTGGATCTGTTATGATTGTCTCAGCTAGATTTGATAGGGGAGAAATTAGCCGATTGGGAACCCGAATTATCCCAATATATTCACCAATATTTTGAGATCTAATTCGATCGTTTGAGATAATCGACTGCTCTATTTCTGCTGAATTTAGTGTTCTCCAATCTTGTTTTGGTACGAAAGCATTTGGTGGACATTCACTTTGTACTAATCCAGATCTTTCTAATACTACCGTTCCACTATTAACTTGCAATCGCTCGGAAGTTCGATCGCATCCCCGATCGATAATAATTTTAATATCACTCAATCTATTCATATTGCTATGCATATGTTAATGGTGAATTAGTAGCTCGATCGAGCTTGAATCGATCGAGATTAATTAAGTTTGTCGTTGGATCGATGATTCCTTTTTCCCGAAAACGATAATCGATATATTCTAAGATCCCACGATCGACAATACATTGCAATATTCCTCGTTCATCTACAGGATAATATTCACGACTTCCTTCTGCCATCGGATAACCACTGCAACTGCCGAAATAAATACAATCGTTACAGGTTTGCTCGATTCTTCTTTCTGCATCAGCAATAGCTCGCTCATGATTTTCACTATCAATAATTTGTGTCAATGGTGTAGTGAAGAGATTGCCATGACTGCGATCTAGATTGTAGGAATCAGCATAGCTATAGACTTCTCCATCAATATTGACTGTATAAATTGATTCCCACTCTCGCTTATCATAAAAGATATTTTTAGCTCCAGGAGTGTAGTGATGAACAACCTGTTGAATCGCATTCCAAATAGGTGCAATAAATACAAACTCTTCATCCTCTATCCATAAATCGACTATTTGCTTGTATACAGCTAAAATATCATAAGCATCAATTTCAAATCCATGATGTTGGTTATCAAAAGCACCTTTGAATAGAGGTAAAATTCTTGCAGATAAGCCGAGCGATCGATAAAAGTCATAAATATCGGCAATTCGATCGATATTAAGTTTGGTCAGTACCGTAATACAACCAAAGTCGATCCCCGCTGCTTTCAGCCGATCCATATTTTCTAAAACACGATCTTGAGATTCTTTACCAGTTTCATAAACTCGTAGCCCACCAAATAAATCGATCGATACTCCTACAGAATCAAACCCTTCAGATAATAATTGCAAGCGGTTTCGATCTAGCAAAGTTAGATTTGTCTGCACTGCATTAGTAACGCAATCTGTAGGAAGGTTAAAGATTTGATGTTGGAGGTCGAAAGCTCGCCAATAAAAATCGGGATGTTGCAACAATGGTTCGCCACCATGCCAAACAAACTCGATATTCACCGGAAAATCTAATTTCTGATAATGGCTAGCAATATTCCTAAACATAGCTTCAATTTGAGCTAGCTCGATCGCACCTTTGTTCCCTAGTTCTGCATATTCATAGCAGTAACGACAGCGAAGATTGCAATGTTTAGAAGTCTTGGTTACAAACTGAACCGATCTACTTAGATTCATATTTTTTACTATATTAATAAGTGGGAATGACTTCCGTAAAATTCTATTTCACTTGCAACCATTAAAGAGCCAATTGGGAGTATCTATCCCTGGAAGATCTACACTGTATGATTGTACATTGTAAGTCTATGTTGGCGTAAATTTTATAAAAATACAATCAACTTTTACAGGAGTAGAAAATGGGGGGAGTAAATTTTCCATAATATAGATACTCCCAGATAGCCTAGTTTAAATTTAAGTTAACGTCCAATATTTTTATACTTTTGGACGGCAGATGGAGACACTTTAGCTCCTGGATTGGGATTAATCCGATTGTAATAATCACGTCCCTGGAAATTTACAAAGCTCGGATGACCTGCTGATGTTTGCTCGTGAGTGGGTCCTTGAACATGAGGATCTTTCGCTCCAGATACACCACCATTCGGCTGAACTACTTTAATTTTTTCAATTAGTTGTGGATTTGTATTCTGAACATTTGTATTAATGCTAGAGTCAATTGCTGGGTCGTTTTGATAGGTTGGTTTAGCATTAGCATTGCTAGCAACAATTGCAGCAGAAAGAGTCAAAGCCATTGCAATGAAAAGATTAGTGTTAGTTTTCACGATTGTCTCCTAATTGATAAATTTAATTACAAAGCCGTGCTTTTAGTAATATCAGAGCCAGAAAAATTGGCGTAGAGGCAATTCATGAATTTCCCCTACGAGCAACAGCAATTCTATTGATGACGTGGATTGCTATTAACTTTATTTTTAATGGGTCCACTCGTATAATTACCAGGGGACACTATGGTCTCTGTAGCGGGCTGGTTTGATATTGTTGGAGTCTGACGTGGATTGCGATTAACGTTATTTTTAATGGGTCCACTCGTATAATTACCAGGGGACACTATGGCATCTGTAGCGGGCTGATTTAATATTCCTGGAGTCTTAGGCTGTTTGTGGAGAATAGCTCGACGATTAGGTAGATTAATTTTTGATGTCTTTGGATCGATCTTATTATTTCCATTGAAATAGGCTGAATCGTTATCTGCTGACACTTTTAGCTTCGATCGATCGCGGCCTGGTTGTTCAGGGGCTGGCGACATTGGATTAAGTTGATCTGGAGCAGTTGGGATGTCAGCAAAAGCTGGCAGAGCGCAGCTCAGAGTAATAATGCCGAAACCGAGTGAAAGAAATGATTTTAAGTTCATGGTAGTGTTCCCGATCGATTAATTAGAGATGTTGATAACATTGAATTGTCTTCTATTTACTTCTACGATGGAGCGATCAATTTTATTCACGCTCGATTCTTCAATGTGAATATTACTGTCCGTAAAACAAATAATAATCTCAATAAAAAAAT
The DNA here is from genome assembly GCF_031418915.1 of Chamaesiphon sp. VAR_48_metabat_135_sub. NCBI lineage: Bacteria > Bacillati > Cyanobacteriota > Cyanophyceae > Gomontiellales > Chamaesiphonaceae > Chamaesiphon > Chamaesiphon sp. VAR_48_metabat_135_sub. The sequence goes on from NZ_JANOJV010000308.1 coordinate 33,943, forward strand.
AAGTCTTGCCAAAAACTGCTAAATTTCTTGTAAAAAACTGCTAATGTCTCGATCTACACTGTCGATGTCAACTTTCTCTGAAATGTGCGGTTTTTCAAATGCCCGTGCATTTAACACTCGCTTCCGTCAAAAAGAGGGAATCTCACCCTCAAAATATCGATCGGACGATCTGCGTTGCTGAATTGGCCTGGAGAGTGTCAAAATATAAAGCAGTGATATTTATCGGTCGCGGTCAGAGGCGATAACGGCTATTGAATCCATTAACCATGCAATTTATTTTAGGGCTAGTCTCCATCCTCTTCGCTGAAGTCGTGCGGGATATTTATCATATCGCAGGGCACTATTGGCAACCCATCAAGCAGTATCACCTGCTCCATCACAAAGCTTACCGTCGGGACTTCTCCATTGCCAATATGGAGCTGTATCAAAAATCTCAACTTTATAATGATGTCCCTGAAGCCCTGTGCATGGTAGGGTTGACAGCAGCGACCGCGATCTTGACTCAAAATCCTGGCATGTGGCTGGGTTGTATCTATTCTGTTGCGTTCTTGATTCCCGCATTTTTACGTTCCCAGGGGATGTTACTCGCGACCGATCTCAGTCATAAACCTGGTGATTTAGTTGGGATTCCCGCTCAGTGGCGCGTAAATCGGACTTATCACTGGCGACATCATTTTGACGAAACTAATGCTTATTATGCTGGACATTTTACCTCAGTCGATCGCATCATCGGTACTAGTCTAGCTCTCAAGGGCAAAGTGGTAGCGGTGACTGGTGCTTCAGGTACTTTAGGGCAAGCATTAATCGAAGAATTGTCGCTCCAAGGCGCGAAAGTAGTCGCTATTACCACCAATCCCGCAACGGTTTTTAAAAATGAAATAAAAGTGTTGTCGTGGCAGTTGGGAGCTGAATCGGAGCTATTATCTCACCTTCAAGAAGTAGATATTTTAATTGTCAATCATGGTGTTAATGTCTATGGAGATTGCTCTCCCGCCGCGATTCAAAAGTCTTATGAAGTGAATACTTTTTCGACACTAAGACTCACGGAATTATTCTTGAGTACAATTACGGCATCTGCAGATCGAGCGACTAAAGAACTGTGGATTAATACCTCCGAAGCCGAGGTAAATCCAGCTTTTAGCCCCTTGTATGAATTATCGAAAAGAACTCTTGGCGATTTGATTACACTGCGTCGATTGGATGCGCCCTGTATCATTCGCAAGTTAGTCTTAGGCCCTTTCAAAAGTCAGCTTAACCCCTATGGCATCATGTCATCTCGTTGGGTAGCTTGGGGAATTGTCGCTTTAGCAAAACGAGATTTTCGGAATATTATCATCACAATCAATCCGATTACTTATCTAGTTTTTCCCATCAAAGATTTTTGCCAGTCTAACTATTTCCGCTTCTTTACTAAACGGGAGAAGATCGCGCCCGATCTGTTGAACCGAGACGTTTAGATCGACAAACTATAACTTTTAATATTACTGCTGAATTGGGATCTAAATTCATCCTAAAATTCAGGGTTGGGGCAATTCGTGACGCGGCGGTTTTATTCGGGGGTTCCCCCCGAATAAAAAAACGACTTTGGCGGCGCACCAAGCAGCGAGACAAGACGTTGCCCCTATCCTGAATTTTAGGGATTACATCTACAGTAAATCATCCCTAAAGCCTAAAATCTAATTACCGATCTTAGTAAAATAGCTATTATCTAAAATTAAATGGCGGTGTCGATCGAGTCCCATATAGCCTTTTGCTTGAAACTGTGCCATCATTCGACTGACGGTTACTCTTGTCGTACCGATCGCACTGGCTAGTTGCTGATGGGTAAACTTATAATTAATTCGAGTTTGGCAATTAGGCAGAGATTCACCCAACTCCTCTTTGAGTAATGATAACAAACCGCGCAACCTTTCGATAGTATGTCTGCGCCCATTAATAATCAGGAGCCGTTCGGCTTGACGCATCCGTTTGGCTAGTTGAGGAAGCAAAAGCTGAGACAACCGCATCGAATCCTCAATTTCATCTAGTCGGAGCCAGCGTAAATAGACAGGTGATAATGCAATCGCTTGATAGTCTAAATCGTCAGATGATTGAGTACCAAACCAGGCTCCAGTCGCAGCCCAACCAAATAATACTTGTTCGCCATCTTCGTAGTTCGCGCTCAATTGCACCAATCCTTGGGTAACTTGCCACACACCCTCTGGGAATAACGGAATCTCGTCACCTTTGGCATGAAAATATAGTCGCTTATTGAGAACCGAGGGTTGTTGATGCTGTTGTTGTGAGTAATCTAAGTCTGTACTTTGAACGATCGACAGCATAATTAACGCTCCAAAATCTGAACTCAATCTACTCGATCGAGGTAAAATCCAGGTAATGGATAGATTAAGGGTGGTTGATAATTGATAATTGATAATTGATAATTAACACAGATGCCTTTCCGCCCCAACACCTGATTCATATGCTACTTGCAGACAAATCGATCGAACGTGACTGGAAACCGATTATTGCACAACTAACGGCGGTAGTCGGTAGCAAGGGTATCATTCAGCGGCGGGAAGAATTGATTACTTATGAGTGCGATGGTTTAACTAGTTATCGCCAGCGTCCAGATTTGGTGATTTTACCTAAGACTACCGAGCAGGTAGCTGCTGCGGTGAAGATTTGCGACGAAAATAATGTGGCGTGGATTGCGCGGGGTGCGGGTACAGGTTTATCGGGTGGTGCGTTACCTGTGGCAAATTGTGTGTTGATTGTTACCTCATTGATGAATCAGATCCTCAAAGTTGATTTAGACAATCAACGGGTAGTCGTCCAACCTGGTGTAATTAATAACTGGGTGACTCAGGCTGTTAGTGGCGGCGGCTTCTATTATGCACCAGATCCGAGTAGTCAGATTATCTGTTCGATCGGTGGTAATATTGCCGAAAATTCTGGTGGCGTTCACTGTCTCAAATATGGGGTGACGACAAATCATGTGCTCGGCTTAAAATTAGTTATTCCTAGCGGCCAAATCATTGATGTCGGCGGGGAAATCGCCGAAATGCCAGGATACGATTTGACAGGCTTATTTGTCGGCTCTGAGGGAACCCTGGGTATCGCCACCGAAATTACTCTCAAAATTCTCAAAACTCCCGAATCCATCTGTGTCCTGCTAGCTGACTTTGAGAGCGTTGAAGCGGCAGGAAGCGCAGTCTCAGGCATCATCGGCGAGGGAATCATCCCCGCTGGCATCGAGATGATGGACAATTTCAGTATCAACGCCGTCGAAGATGTCGTTGCTACCCAATGTTATCCCCGCGATGCTGCGGCGATTCTCCTGGTAGAAATCGATGGTTCGGTGGTAGAGGTAGCGACAAACCAAGCCAGAATCGCTGAAGTTTGCCGCGAGAATGGGGCGCGAGAAATAACCATCGCCACCGAACCAGAACAGCGGTTGCGGCTGTGGAAAGGGCGAAAAGCTGCCTTTGCCGCGATGGGTAAAATTAGTCCCGATTATTACGTTCAGGATGGGGTAATTCCGCGCACGCAGTTATCTTATGTGCTGCAAGAAATTGCGATACTGGGCGAAAAATATGGCTATTTTGTCGCCAATGTCTTTCATGCTGGTGATGGTAATTTACACCCATTAATTTTGTACGATAATTCTGTCAAAGGCGCGCTAGAACAGGTAGAAGCTTTGGGCGGAGAAATCCTCAAGCTCTGTGTCAAAGTTGGCGGCAGTATTTCTGGCGAACATGGCATTGGTGCAGATAAACGCTGCTATATGTCGGAGATGTTTACCGAAACAGATCTGGAGACGATGCAGTGGGTACGTCAAGTATTCAATCCCAAAGAGTTAGCTAATCCAGGTAAAATTATTCCAACTCCGCGTACCTGCGGGGAGTCAGCTAATTCTAGTCATCAGTTTAGTGGAATTCAAATAGTTTGACTGAGCATAACTAAAATTTGGAAATTGCCTCATATAGATCTGGTAAATCATTTTCAATCAAGATCAAATCCTTTGCTTGACGGTGTTCGGGACTGGTAAGGTAGGCAAGAGCCAGATCGCGGTTGGGAAATTCCATTAACTTATCGGGAGCTAACCCACCTTCAATTAATCCGGCTTTGAGAGCTTCTTTATTCGTATCGCCGACAACTATTGCCAAATCGCAGATCGAGGCAGCTTTGAGGGCGACCTGACGGTTCTCTGCGGCTTGAATATCGCCGAGTTCTACCATGCCTGGAGTCATGAGGATTTTACGTCCGCCTTCGAGCACTTCCAGGACTTCGAGAGCTGAAGCAAACCCGATCGGGTTAGAGTTGTAGGAGTCATCGAGAATGAAACCATCGCCATTTTTGCGGAGGTTGAGGCGACTATTTGCAGGTTCGAGGTTATAGATAGCCGCGATGACGTAATCGGGATCTTTGCCGAGGGCACAAGCCATTGTAAAAGAGCCGACGAGGTTGGAGAGCATGGGGACTCCCAGTAGTTTGGTGAAGCCTGGGTATTCTTTGCCTTGCCAGTGGATGATGAAGGTGGTTCCATCCATGCTGGCGTTAATATCCGACATCCAGCAGTCGAGATGACCGATTTCTGGTTCTAATCCGTAGAGCAGGGTAGTAGCTTTAGGATATTCTCCCGCCATTTTTCGCGCTCCATCATTATCGCCGTTACAGACTAATATTCCATCAGCGGGAACAGCCTGCGCGAGTTCACATTTTGCTTGATAAATATTTTCTGCACCACCAAAACGTTCGAGGTGCATTACGCCAACGGCGGTAACTAATCCAGCATTCGGTGGCGTAAATCGGCATAATTTGGCAATCGAGCCAATTTGATAGGCTCCCATTTCGATGATGGCGATTTCCTGTTGGGGCTTGAGATTTTCCCGAATTTGACGGGTGATACCCATTTCGGTATTAATACTACCAGGTGTCCAGAAAGTGGGTTCGATCGATTCTAAAATACTACCTAAAATAGATTTGGTACTAGTTTTACCATAACTTCCGGTAATGCCGATCGTATATGGTTGATATTCGGCGAGGATATCTTTAGCTTCTTGGAGAAATGCTTGTTGTTTTTTGAGTTCGTTGGGCCACAAGATGGCATTAGCAATGACAATCCAGATGGGTGAGGATTGAATTAAGCCAACTACGACGAGCCAATAAATGTAAATACTATCGCCCGCGCCTAATGCATATGTGGCGGAAATTATGAGGATGGTGAAGATCGAGTATAAAGCCAGAGCTAGATTATAAATTGCTGTGGCTCGATCGGTCATATTTAGTTTAATCTTACCCACCTTGCGCGGATCTTCTTCTTTGAAGCCAAGAAAAACTAACGTGGCTGCTGCCATGACACAGATTACCAAGCAATCTTCCATCCGCCCCCCAGTTCCAAATTTTGTGGTTACGGTGGCGATAAGCGCGACTTGAGTACCTTTAGTATCGAAAGTCCGTTTTTCGAGCAACCAATCTTTAAACCGCTCACCGTTGTATTCTTCCTGCTGGAAATAGCGCAGATATCTTAATCCGCGACGGGTGAAAAAGAGGATCGTAGCAGCCGAGATTAATGTTAAGCAAATGATGGTAAGCATTAGAAGTATCGTGAGGGATCTTGCTCCCTCCCCTTGTAAAGGGGAGGGCTGGGGTGGGGTAAAGATCTACGCTTTCCGCTAAGATTTAGAATTCAGTAAAACAATTAGCACGATCGCCACAATCGGAATGACGACAACTAGAGTGAGAGTAATCATGTCGATAATTCTTTGCTAGACAACCGATTCAGGAATTTATCCACATAATAAGAGCACAAATGAGATCCCTCCGCCTGAAACATAAAGTGATCTCGATTGGGGACGGTAATTAGTTCGGAGTTAGGAAACAGACTATGATACCGATGTGCCATTTCTATAGGGGTTTCGGTATCGGCTTCACCCCAGAGCAAGAGCACGGGAATCAGAATTTGTTTGGCAATTTCACTCAGATCTTCGCTGACGGTTTTAACCAAGGTACCCTGGAGTGAGCCAGCATTAAGATAGTCGCGGGAACCGTAGTTTTGACTATGCCACGTTAGGAGTTCATCGCGATAGAGGGGCGAGAGTTTAAATGTATTCCGCATGTTTCTCACCCACTGACTGCGGAGGGATTGTTTGAGGGTGCGCTGACGTTGTAAGCCACCAGAATTAATCAGGGTGATAGAACGCACCTTGTGGGGATATTTATGGGCGAGACGGATGGATACTCTACCGCCGAAAGAATGTCCTAACATGTCAGCGCGATCGATTCCCGCTGCTTCTAAATACTGATAGACTCGATCGGCATACTGAGCCGTATCCCAATCTTCTGGCGGTGGTGGAGACTTCCCAAAGCCAGGTAGATCGAGAATATGCACTTTCGATTGGGTTGCGAGCAATTCTCCCATCGGCTGTAAGGATTGGAGATTTTGTCCCCAACCGTGGAGCATGATGAGGGGACAACCACTATTACCTAATTGGACGGTGTTTAATTGCACTTGAGCCATTACACGCACTTTTACTGCTTCATCAGCTTAAATTATCATCGATCGGTCGCTACATAAAGCGGAAATTTTCGGGAAATGACAGAATCAGATCGGAATATGGGTATGTTAGGAGCGATCGATCTCACATTCAATCTCTTAAACTCCAGCTATTATTGGGTACAAGTTCTTGCTACTGCCCTTATTTACCTCGATTCCGATTCCCATGTTAATTATTGCAGATTATATTCTCCCAGCAAGCATCTCTATCTCGATGTTGTAAACCGGAAGTTCCGAGCATGACTTGCTGTAATTATTCACTAGAAATATCTATGGAGACTAAATATGTTTGCAGTTGGAAAAAAAATTGGCAGTGGCATCGAGCAAATTATCTACGAACACTTTCTGCATGTCGTGAAAGCTGAATCACCAGTTAGGGTGCTAGAAAGATTTCGGAACCTATTTATCGAGGGTGTCACTTATAGTGACAGTCGGATTTGGTCTACGATCGAAACCTTAGCATTTGAAAAAACTGCGGAAGAGAATTTCCCGCTGATTATTAACCGTTGTTGTTATATTCTCGTCAATCACTGGCAAATGCAACCATCTGGGCAAATCCCCATTGCCAATCTAGTGGGAATGCTAGAGCATCTCAATGATGTGCGGATGACATATTCTCGAATTGTGCGTCGGTTGCGACAACTACTTCAGTTGTATCTTCACAGCGATGACTATCCCAAGCTCAAACGTTTGAATTTTGTGCTCAATGGTAATAGGAGCGGCAAAATTACGATTGCCGAGCAACAACTCGGGACATTAATCAATCGTTACCCGTACTTGTATCAGCACTCCCTAGTTTCGGAAGAACGTACTTTTGAAAATGTCGAGACGATTAAAAGAGTACAGCGGAATTTACATCAGCAGCAGGAGCAAAATCTATCTCATTATCTCACTTATCAGGTCAGAAGATCGCGGATCAAAGCTCAACTTGGTCAAGATGCTGCGAACAATTTACCCCTAGTGGAAAATCCCACATTGCTATCTACCAGAGAATTGGGGATGGCTTTCGGTCAATTTGCAGGTAAGGCTGAAGGTGATTCTAGTTATCAAGATCTGTCTCGCGGTTTTGTTTCGCATCTTCAAATGCAGCCAACTGTTAAAAGATTCAAGGGAGACTTATATGAATATATAATTTCTGGCGTAGATAGCAGTTATGGTAATCGCAGTTTTAACGATCGCCTATACAAAACTATTGATGGTATCTTACCCGATCGCGACCATCAGCGGCTCGATGAAATTGCACTACTCCGAACTTGCACGCATATTCTCAATCATTTAGTAGTAGAAAGTCCCAGCAAACCACAACATTTTGTGTTTGTCGATATGATTAGCAATTTAGGTTCGGTTTTCACAACTGGCTTACTTCTGAAGATAGTCTTGATCTGCAATAAAGTCAAGCCATTATTAGAGGGTCGATTATCGATTCTTTTCAATCATTATGAGTCTTCTCAATGCAAAGGTGTGCCTTGGTTAGTGAAATCTCTGGAAACTTGGAATGTAGCTGATGCGATTCACTTTGGTAAAATAGATGCTTCTTCGTTGAATTTCTTACAATCGATTGGTAAATAATTACTAATTTATAGTTGATAATTAGCTATCTCTAGAAAATAAATAATCTTATTGATTTCCGCTACGGAAGGCTCGATCTTGGTTTTTCTCGATCGATAATCTATTCAATTTTGGATTAAAATTATTTAGTCGTCAAAGCTTTGATGTAATTCTTCGGCTACTGTTTTTAACCGTCGCAACTGTGCTTCCATATCTGCCTTTGTTAATTTAGCAGCAAATCGATCGAAACCCCACGCTGTCAGCCGATTGGGAATATTAAATTCAAACCGATTAATCAATCGTGTTCCTCGATCGTTTGGTTGACATTCCCAGCGATCTGTACCATTGAAAAATCCATTAAATCCCCAGATAATTAAGCCAGGTTCTCTCGCTACTACCACATTTTTCAATGTCGGTTTAAAGATTGGGATTTGAATCGTAAATTTACTTTTGCTACCCAACTTAGTGCTCCACTCTCCTAGCGGCTCGCAGTTCAGCATCGGATTGAGCCATCGCTGCATTAATTCTAAATCGGTGATACATCGATCTACGACTGTCGCGCTTGCTTTAATCTGAATCGATTGTTCAAAAATAGTCATCTCTAGTGAATAATTGATAGTGGATAGTGGATAGAGATACAGGTTAGTACCTACCCACTGGATAACTTTTAGATATTTTTAATATTGCCAATATCTTGAGATTAATCGAGATTGATAAATTCTTCAATAATTCTCTCGTAATTTTTGATGGTGTGATTAAAATCAAAATTATTCCAAATATAATCGGCAATTTCTTGACGATACAAATGATTTTCATCGATCGAACTTGCGATCGATTCACAAATAATTTGCTGATGTTCGGGAGTACGATCTCTCAAGATATTATCTGGTAAAACTTTGATAAAATCTTTGAGATGTAAGTTAGCACTAGCCGATGCTGAAACAACGATAGACAAACCAGCCGCCATTGCTTCAAGCACCACCAGCGGGGCAATTTCTCCACTACTAATTAAAACCAAGCAGCTATATTCAGTCAATCGATGATAAACATCTGCTAAACTCCATATACCTAGATATTTAGTTGTTACTCCTTCTCTAAAATCTGGATCATCTAAAGGTCCAACAAAATCTATTGCCAGCTTACCATCTAATGTTTCTGCTAATAGTCTTTGTTGCTTCCGTGGCTGAATCCAACCCAAGCAAATAGCCTTGCCATTTCCTCGCTCTTGACGATTAATTTTCTGAGCATCAATTCCATTAATTTGGGTTGATATATATCCAGAGTAACCAGCATCGAGAAAAAGTTGTTGTGAGGCTGGTGAAAGTGCGATAATTCCAGGTGCATTCAAATAAGATTGAAATTCTTGTTTGAATGCATCATCCCATCGATCCAATTGAAATAGGTGTCCAGCGTGAGATGTAAAACAAAATCTCTGGTAGAGATTTTGATTGAATTCTGATACAAAACCACCAGCATGTAAATGGATGAAATCATAACGATCTCGATCGATCGAATCTATGACCTGCCGTACATCTTGGTGATTAAAAATATCTACTTGATGTCCATTTTTTTCTGAGTAATATTTGTATTCTTGGATCAGAGTCAAAATAGAACTAGAGCGAGGTGGTATTGGAATATAGCCACCAGCAATGAATGCCATCTTCATAAACAAGAGGAAGGAGAAAGGAGCTGGAGACTATTGGTTTTTAAAACGGGTGTTTTAATGTAGACGTTTTATTAAACTGTCTCCAAGAACTCGAATAAATAATTTTCATCTTTTAAATTTAGGAAATTTTCTTTGCCATTGAAAACATCTTCATAAGTCATTGCTGTCAATGCATCTTGACTCAATTGTAGCTCTGTGTCAGGTTTTCCTTTTCTAACAATGCCTAAACCATAGTCACAATCTAACACAAATACCTGTAAATCCTGGCGATGAATTCTGAGGTAGCAAATAGTTTTCCAAACATCCCCACACCATTCTCCCGTCCAGCCTGGTACCTGCATATCTTCAGCTTCTTGCAAAGACTTAGCAGGACAGGCGGCTGCAACATGAGGTGGCTTGCAATCATGCATGACAATTACACCATTATCATTGAGATTGTCCAAAGAGTTGATGACATCTTTCAATGATTGCTCATAGGTATGCAGTCCATCGATAAACACCACATCAAAATGCTCGATGGGATGGGTATTTGCAAAAAAGTCATCGCTGGTAGAATTGACGTATTGTGCTGTTAAATTAGCTGAATTCTTGGCATTCCATTCTAGTTCGAGTTCTTTGGAGAAAGCAAAGCTAGGATCGACGGCGATCTTTTGACTGGCTACAATTGGAAAAAAGTTGTCGCCATTATTCACGCCTATTTCCAAATATCTAGTAGCTCTTTTCTTGTCGATTATTTTTTGAATTACATCGGTTCTGAGCATTTCTGGTTCCTGAAGATAGACAACAATTTGAGCACTAGCTATTGAGGCTGAGGATTCACTATAACAGGTTCCATCACAAATAGGGTATTGGGTATAGGGGATTGGGGGCAGAGGGTAGGGGGTATTACTGGAAAGGGATCGGACTTCTATTAATTAACCAGAGTCATAAGTTACTAGTACTGAGTGGCGTAAATCTAGGACTATTTCGAGAAGAGATGGGAGATGGTAGCTGAACTTGCGCCGCTTAGTACTAGTGCAATAGGGAGTAGGAAAAATACTTGCATTTTTCCTATTCCCTATCCCCTATCCTCTACTTAAAATTCCACAGTTAATGGTGCGCGGGGGAACGGAATTACGTCACGGATATTGGTCATGCCGGTCATAAATTGTACCAATCGTTCAAATCCCAAGCCAAAGCCAGCATGAGGAACGGTACCGTAGCGGCGGAGATCTAGATACCACCAGTAATCGGCAGGATTTAATCCCTGCGAGATCAGTCGCTGTTCGAGGACATCGAGCCGTTCTTCCCGTTGGGAGCCGCCAATGATTTCGCCAATGTTTGGAGCCAAAATATCCATTGCTGCAACGGTTTTGCCATCGTCATTGAGCCGCATGTAGAAGGACTTGATCTCGACGGGATAATCGGTGAGGATGACTGGTTTTTTAAAAACCGTCTCGGCTAAATAGCGTTCGTGTTCGGATTGAAGATCTAGTCCCCAACTGACGGGATAGTCAAACTTTTGTCCTGACTTTTCTAGCAGGGCGATCGCGTTAGTATAAGTTAGACGCTCAAATTGATTATTAATAATATTCTCGGCTGTTGCTAAGACCGATTTATCGATCCGCTCGTTGAAGAATTCCATGTCTGCTTGACAATGTTCCATCACGTATTTGAATACATACTGGAGAAATGTTTCGGCAAGATCCATATCTTCGAGCAGATCGCAAAATGCCATCTCTGGCTCGATCATCCAAAATTCAGCTAGGTGACGAGAAGTATTAGAATTTTCGGCGCGAAAAGTCGGCCCAAAGGTGTAAACATTGCTAAATGCCATTGCCATCACTTCGGCTTCCAATTGGCCGCTGACGGTCAAATATGCCGCCTTACCGAAGAAATCTTGGCTATAGTCGATCTCCCGATCTGGGGTTAAGGGGATATTTTTGAGATTGAGGGTGGTGACATTAAACATCTCGCCCGCACCTTCGCAGTCACTCGCGCTAATAATCGGCGTATGCACCCAGAGGAAACCCCGTTCTTGGAAAAACTGGTGAATTGCGGCTGCACAGGCATTTCGCACTCGAAATACTGCACTGAGCGTATTTGTACGCGATCGCAAGTGACCGATATCGCGTAAGAATTCAAAGGAATGGCGTTTTTTCTGAAGGGGGTAGGTTTCGGGATCTGCTTCGCCGTATACTTTGACCTGACTAGCTTTTACTTCTACACGCTGTCCTTTGGCTGGCGATGTTACCAATTCGCCGACGATTTCGATCGAGGCACCCGTGTTAATCTGTTTGAGGATGGTCGTATAGTCAGGGACATCTTTGTCGATCACCACCTGAATATTTGCCAGACAAGAGCCATCATTGACATCTATAAAGGCAAATTCCTTGGCTTCCCGCTTACTCCGAATCCATCCCCGCACCGTAACGGGATCTCCTGGATTACTGCTCCGGAGAATTGTCGCAATATAGTTCGTAATCATCTTTCGTCAGGCTAGTAGATCGAGCTATGTGAAATCTATTCTACTAGTCTGACATATTCAGCAGGTCAAGACAGTATGTCCGATATCGATCGGGATTCACTACTGTACTAATATTTCAAACATTTTGAAACATGAATAGACCGTCATTAATCGGTGTTATCAATTCAGTACGATATTGTCCAGCTTTATCTGCCCTAAGTGGGTGGTTGCTAATCGATCGATATTATTAGAAAAATTAAAATAGATCGAGCAGGCTACCAGTTAAAAAGCATCAACTGGTGCTGGAGTACTAACTGGTTCTGGTTTGGTTCGTGTACCACCAGATTCCAATCGTTGGGGACGACCTAACCCTGGTGGAATCCGATAGATGCGCGGACGACGAAAGACGGGACTACTTTCTTCAAGATCGGGTAGATCTTGAGGGTTAATTTTTCTGATTGGGCTAGGTGTTGGCGCACTCTCCTGGGTCGGAGGTGCGGAAAACGCAGGAGTGGGGGCGGAACTAACGCCTCTAGCCCCAGTGAGATTAGCACTAGCTAAAGAAGTACTACTGAGATTAGCACCTGTAAAATCTGCTAGTGCTAAATTGGCACCAGATAGATTGGTGTTTGCGAGGATGGCACTTTTAAAGGTAGTATTGACTAAATTAGCATAGGACAGATTTGTCCGCGTGAGGTTGGTGCTGGTAAATTTGACATCAATTAGATTTGCTGATTTCAATAGTGCTTGAGTAAAATTAGCACTGGTGAAAGTTGCCCCCGTCAGATTGGCTCCACTAAGATTAGCTCCAGAGAGATTTGCCCCTGTCAAATTTGCCCCGACGAGGTTTGACGCTTGAAGATCGGCATTTACTAACTGTTTGCGACTGAGATCCACACCGCTAAGATCGCAGCCAACACATTTATTACTAGCCAATAGATTGTTCACATCTGCTTGACTATAAGCATCAGCGGCAGGAACGATCGCTAGTTGGATTAACACACAATAGATGTATAAATGGCGGTTCATTTTATTAGCTATTAAATAATTAAGATCGGCTATTTATGCTTTGAAGCTATAGATCGCATGAAGTTCCAATTCCGAACTAATACTAGAAGGTAATTGGGATATGGAGTAGGTTTGTCGATCGAGTTGCATTTGTAGTCCAGTCAGTGGATCTTGTCCATTGGCAACTAGAAATTCTAGACGATTGACTTGGGGCATGATGGCGATCTCATCTAATATTCTAACAATCGCTTGGACATATGGGTGGTTGCGATCGCGGTACCAGCCTTCAACGGCTAGATTGGCTCGGTCGAATCCGAGATGAAATGTGAGTGAAGGTGTGCCAAATAAAGCGGTCCCGACAGGTCTAGCTTCCTCTTTTAATAATACATTATTAGCATGAGCCAGATGACGTAATTTATCCAATCGATCGTATCGTGCGGTCACATCTAATGGCTCTTCATTCCAGGTAATCCCCACTGCAATCAGATAGGTTTGCAGCAGCATGTGACCGAGTTTTTCGGCTTTTGTTGCCAAGTAAGTACTATTGTAGTCGGTAGCCTCGATTAATAACGGGACTCGCTCGACGATTTCCAAGCCGTAGCCTTTAAGTCCGGCAATTTTGCGCGGGTTATTGGTAATTAACCGAATTTTACTGATGCCCAAATCGTTGAGCACCTGAGCACCTACGCCATAATTGCGTAAATCGGCGGGGAAGCCGAGACGATTATTCGCTTCGACTGTATCTAGTCCCAAATCTTGGAGAGAATAAGCTTTGAGTTTATTAATCAAGCCAATTCCGCGCCCTTCTTGACGCAGGTAGACAACCACGCCCGCCCCAGCATTTTCAATCATTTTCAGGGCGGCTTGGAGTTGGAGCTGACAGTCGCACCGGAGCGAACCGAGCGCGTCGCCTGTCAAACATTCGGAGTGCATCCGCACCATTACAGGTTTGCCGACAAAATCAGCCGGATTGCCCTTGACAATTGCTACAGTCTCTGTATCATCTAATAGATTGCGATAACCGTAGATCTGGAACTGCCCAAATTGGCTGGGTAGCTTAGTCACTGCGTCACGATGGACGAATCTGTCGTGTCGGAGACGGTAGCTAATCAGATCGGCAATACTGATAATTTTCAGACTATGGGTTTGAGCATAAGCAATTAAATCTGGGAGTCTCGCCATCGAACCATCAAGATTCTGAATCTCACAGATTACTCCCGCTGGTAATAAGCCCGCCAGCCTTGCCAAATCTACTGCTGCTTCAGTATGTCCAGCTCGCTTCAATACACCCCCTTCTTGCGCCCGTAAGGGGAAGATGTGACCAGGACGGCGGAGATCTGCTGGTTGAGTATTGGGATCGATCGCGAGTTGAATGGTGCGGGTGCGATCGTCGGCAGAAATTCCAGTCGTGACTCCCAACTGTGGACTAGCATCGATACTGACGGTAAAGGCGGTTTGATTGGGGTCGGTATTATTCGATACCATCAATGGTAAATCCAATCGATCCAACCTGTCGCCCGTCATTGCCAGACAAATTAAGCCTCTGGCATTGACAGCCATGAAATTAATGCTAGAGGCTGTCACCGTCTGTGCTGCACAAATCAGATCGCCCTCATTCTCTCGATTTTCATCATCTACTACCACGACCATTTTGCCTGCTGCGAAGTCTAACAGGGCGGTATCGATCGTGTCAAACTCAAAATTGGACGGGTCAGTAGAAGAAGTTGCTATCACAGATCGGTAAAATGTTGGTAAACTATATAGTCCGTCAAAGCAATTCAAAATTCAAAACTCCAGCTCGATCCGCTGATGTTGAGGAAATCTCTACCTCACCGAATCGCCAAATTCAAAGTTAGTTTGGAATTGGGAGTTGAACTAGTTTGCATTTATCACCATATTGATGGTGCTAACTTTATTATATAGGTCATAACATTCATGGGTGAGCAGATCGAACGTCTTCAAGTTGGGATCGTCGGTGCGTCAGGTTATGGCGGTGTTCAGTTAGTGCGCTTATTGCAAGATCATCCCGCGATCGAAATTGCCTATTTGGGTGGAGCTAGTAGCGCAGGTAAAAAGTTTGGAGATCTCTATCCACATCTGGCTCACGCCGTGAATTTATCGATCGAACCCATCGATGTCGATATCATTGCTTCCCGCTGCAAGGCGGTTTTCCTCGCGCTCCCCAACGGGTTAGCCTGCGAACTAGCACCAAAATTAATCGCCAAAGGTTGTCTCGTCTTAGACTTATCGGCAGACTATCGGTTTACAGATTTGGACGTATATACTCAATGGTATAAGATCCCTCGAGTCGACCGAGAAACAGCAGCACAGGCTGTCTATGGCTTGCCCGAACTCTATCGCGCCAAGCTCAGAAATGCGAAGCTAGTCGGCTGTCCTGGTTGTTATCCTACCGCCAGTCTCCTCGCCCTCTCGCCCCTGCTCAAACAAGGTTTAATCGACGCAGATACCGCGATCGTCGATGCCAAATCCGGCACATCTGGGGGCGGTAGACAAGCCAAAACCCACCTCTTACTCGCCGAAGCCGATAATAGTCTCACCGCCTACAGCGTCGCCGGACATCGCCATACCCCCGAAATTGAACAAGTGTGCAGCGATCTTGCCAGTCACGAGGTCAAAGTTCAGTTTACACCCCATCTAATTCCAATGGTGCGGGGCATCCTCAGCACCGTCTATGCGACGATCCGTGACCCTGGATTGGTGACAGAGGACTTGATTACCATTTACAAAGCTTTCTATCGCTCCTCACCATTTGTGAGAATCTTAGACGGTGGCGTTTATCCCCAGACAAAATGGGCAGCAGGAACCAATCTTTGCTTCATCGGGCTAGAAGTTGACGTTCGCACCGGGCGAGTAATTGTGATTTCGGCGATCGATAATCTAATTAAAGGTCAAGCCGGACAAGCGATTCAGTGTCTCAATGCGATGATGGGTTGGGATGAAACCCTCGGACTACCTCAGATGAGCTTCTATCCTTAAATCTCCGCATAAAAATCCCCTCCGCGGAGGGGATTTAATCCAAAAACCCCATCACTATTGATGGGGTTTTTAAGTCTCTCAAATCAAGCGGATATTAACCGTTGATAGCAGGAGCAGTTAAAGCAACAGGAGTAGATTCACCAGCAGCTAAGTCTAATGGGAAGTTGTGTGCATTTCTTTCGTGCATTACTTCCATCCCGAGGTTAGCGCGGTTGATGATGTCAGCCCAGGTGTTGATGCCATGTCCTTGAGCATCTACAACTGATTGGTTGAAGTTGAATCCGTTGAGGTTGAATGCCATGGTGGATACACCCAAGGATGTGAACCAGATGCCGATTACGGGCCATGCA
>NZ_JANOJV010000309.1:0-5202 GCF_031418915.1 Chamaesiphon sp. VAR_48_metabat_135_sub
CCAGTCGCGGGCATTTGCGGATCTTAGATATTTGTTATGGATTGGGTTACAATAGTGCCGCAGCATTAGCGACAATTTGGCGATGGAATCCCGATTGTAAGGTCGAAATTATCGCTCTCGAACTCGATCGAACCGTAGCAATTTCAGCGATCGAGCATAATTTATTGAGCGAGTGGGAAGAGCCGATTCCCCAATTATTAGCTCGATTAGTGCGGGAAGAAGTAATTGAGATCGATCGATTTTCAGCACGATTAATATTTGGGGATGCACGGCAAACGATCGATCGAGATTTTAAAGCCGATGCAATTTTTCTCGACCCATTTTCACCAGTTGCTTGTCCGCAGTTATGGACGGTAGAATTTCTCGATCGAGTCGCGAAATGTTGTGCGGTAGATGGGATAATTGCGACATATTCATGTGCTTCAGCAGTCCGAGCTGGGATGATTGAAGCTGGATTGTCGATCGGTGATAGTCTGCCAGTTGGGAGAAAATCACCAGGGACGATCGCTAGTTTCGATCCGACACAATTAGCACCATTATCGCCACAAGAATTAGAACATTTACAGACACGAGCGGCAATTCCCTATCGAGATCCTACTTTGTCAGATTCGATGTCTAATATCTTGATCGGGCGTGAATTAGAGCAGGATAGTTGTGGATTGGAAACTACTTCGCAATGGAAAAAACGATGGAGGAAGAAAGTTGAAAGTTGAAAGTTGAAAGTTGAAAGTGAGTTACAATTCAGCAGCACCAGTAGTTATCTTATTCTTTTCGCGTTTCCCTTTCCTTCACTAGCAACCAAGATTAAATAGCTCGATCAATTGTCGATCTCCATTAATTTCAGCCAGATTTAGAGCAGTCAAACCGCCCTGATTTTTACAGGTGCGATCGGCTCCATTTGTGAGTAATAATTTGACAATCTCATGCCGCCGACGATGAGTTGCCCACATTAGAGCTGTCGCGCCAGTGTCATCTTGTAAATCGAGATTGGCTCCAGCCGTAACTAGCGATCGTACCAATTCCAAGTTACCCTTCAGTGCTGAGATCGTCAATAAAGTTTGTCCAGCGTTGAGTGTCTGG
This sequence comes from Chamaesiphon sp. VAR_48_metabat_135_sub, assembly GCF_031418915.1. Classification (NCBI taxonomy): domain Bacteria; kingdom Bacillati; phylum Cyanobacteriota; class Cyanophyceae; order Gomontiellales; family Chamaesiphonaceae; genus Chamaesiphon; species Chamaesiphon sp. VAR_48_metabat_135_sub. The sequence continues at coordinate 1,081 of NZ_JANOJV010000309.1, forward strand.
TTGGGAGAGACACCAGCAGCTAGTAGTAGTTGGGCAATTTCTGTATATCCCTCGACGATCGCCAATCCCAAGGCAGTTACACCTTGCTGGTGAGCAGCAAGATCGGGATGCGCTGCTAAAATCTCCGCTACGGCGGCTGTATGCCCGTGTAAGGTGGCTAAAACGAGTGGAGTATCTCCCAGACTAGTAATAGTATCAGTTTTTGCGTTCGCACCAATTAGCAATCGCACCAGCTCGGTATCGCCTTCAATTGCGGCTAAATGCAGTGCCGTTTCTCGATCTTGAGCATGAAGATTGGGATCGGCTCCGGCTGCTAAAAGTGCTGTGACAATACCGATCTCTCTGGCAGATGTAGCCGCAATTAGCGGTGTCCAACCGTCCTGATTCTGAAGATCGATCGCAGATCCAGCTTCAATCAGCGGTTGGATCGACTGGGCATACCCGCCTTCTGAGGCAATTATCAGTAAACTATCGCCATCGTCATCTACCACTTGCGGATCTGCGCCAGCAGCTAATAATAGGTTGAGGATAGTTACATCGCCAGATCCAGCTAGGAGTAACAATGGTGTTTTACCATCGCTGTTGCGATAATTAAGATCTGCACCAGCGGCTAATAATTGTCGAACGATGTCAGGATGGTTGTGCGCGATCGCAATATTCAGCGCATTATCGCCATCAGCATCAACTTTCAGCACATCCGCGCCAGCGACGATTAACAACTCGACAATTTCGCCTGCGCCAGCCAACGCCGCCCCCATCAGGGCAGTACTTCCATCCTCATTCGTGGCATTGACATTTACCCCCCGCGCCAAGAGTTGCTTGACAATTGCCACATTACCCGAGGCAGCCGCAAACATCAACGCGGTAGTCCCAAATTGACAGCGATGGATATTTACATCCGCGCCCGCAGCAATTAGTAAATCAACAATCTGAGTAAAACCTTTTTGAGCCGCAAACATCAGCGCAGTAGTACCTTGGGCATCGGTAGTATCCACCCGCGCACCACGCTCTAAAGCAGTAGCAACTTGACGATGGTTGCCCAATCTAGCGGACTGAAGTAGCAGGAGATCGAATCGATCGGAGATTGTCATAAATAGGCTTTAGGCTTTGGGCTTTAGGCTTTTACCAAATCTCAAGAATTGGGCTACAGATCTACCCAATAGGCTGGAGGGATGAGGAATTAGAGAAACCTTGTATGTATCAAGCTTAATACCTAAAGCCTAACACCTAACACCTAACACCTAACACCTATTCGGTTATGATAGAAAGCAGCGTAATGTAAACTAACGGAGACACATGATCGATGGCAACATTAAAAATTGCAGTTAATATTGTAGTAGCACTATTTCTGCTAGTATTCATCTTTGGTTTCTTATCCAATGACCCTTCACGGAACCCCAACCGTCGCGATCTGTCTGAATAATATAGACAGCCAAATAGCGAAAGATGGGGCGTAACAGCGTGGGGAAACAGTCATATCAGTACGTAGGTCAGCGCGGCTGGAAAGTTGCTTGGTATTTACTACTGTTGCCTTTGTACTCGATCGGCATTTCTCTACGTCCCGTACTAGCTGGTGTTCCAGCCGCGCCGATCGCTGCCAAGACCAGTTCGGCACCTTTAACTTATACCATCGTCCAGAACGGCGCACAGACAAAGCCAACGACCAATTTGCTGACCCCAAATGGGACGATCGAACTTAATGCCGAGGAACAAGAATTTAATAATAATACGCAGATAATTACCGCCAACGGTAAAGTAGTGGTACGTTTCAATAGAGCACTACTTCAGGCCGATCGATTGCGCGTGAATCTCAAAACCAAAATTGCCGTCGCCGAGGGGAATGTATCCCTGCTGCGAGGTAAGCAAATCCTCTATGGGAAACAGTTTGAATACAACTTCGAGGACGATCGAGGGAGTATTGTGGAGGCACGAGGAGATATCTACCAGCCGACATTAGTCACCGATCTCAATGTAGTTCCCAAGCCAGGTATCCCCACTCCCGCAGGCAACAAGCCCTATCCCGATCTGGTTTTGAGCGATCGATTGCGCAACGACCAACCAGTTAGTAATATCAAGAATACGGGAACGGCGGGAATTGTGGTTGGTAACGAGCGAGATATTGAATATCAGCCAACACTCAAACCCAAGGGTAGTACCATCAACCGTCTGCGGTTTCAGGCTGACAAGGTTGACTTTTTTGGCGAGCGCGTCACGGCGGAAAAGATTAGAATTACCAACGACCCTTTTTCACCACCAGAACTCCAAATCAAAGCGGATCGAGCGCAGTTTAAAACTGTTAATACCGAAGAAGATGAGGTAACAACGAGCAATGCGCGAATTACAGTCGAAAATAACTTTGATATCCCCATCCCCAAAGATCGATTTGTATTAAATAAAGTCGGCAAAGATCCCAATCCCTTCAACATTGGCTTTGATGCAGACGAACGTGGTGGTGTTTATGTCGAAAATAGTTTTTACCCGATTTTCGATCCGAGATTTCGGGTAACAGTTACCCCTCAATATTTTATCCAACGAGCGGTGACGGGGTTCAACTTTTTTGATGGTTCGGTATTTGGAGTCAAAACCAATATCGAAGGAAATGTTGGTGCAGATACCACAGTTCAAGCTTCTGCTTCATTAGCAGGTTTAAATCTAAATAAATTCGGGAGTAATTTACGGGCAAAAGCTAGTGTCAAACAAAATCTGAGTTTATTGACCCTACCCCATACATTGACCGGAGAAGCTGTCTACCGAGATCGGATTTTCAATGGTTCTTTGGGATACCAAGATGTTCAATCTAGCATTGGTGGTGTTTTGACTTCACCAGATATTCCAATCGGCAAGACCGGAATTAACTTAGACTATCAAATTGGCGCGCAGATAATTAATGCTAATACCGATCGTCAAAATCTGCTCAGTCCAAATCGATCGAACAATTTTGTCTCACTCAATCGCTATCAAACAGCAGCAAGTCTGACCAGAAATTTTAGACTGTGGGAGGGCAAAGGGTTGCCCGCAGATAATAAAGAAACATATAACTATAGTCCCACTCCAGTCGTGCCCTATCTCCAATTAAATACCGGAATTAAGGGATCGTTGAGTAGCTATAGTAGTGGAGATAGCCAATCATCTTTGGGCTATAACGTGGGAATTCAAGGACAGTTTGGTAATTTTTCTCAAGCGAGTTTTGACTATACCGGATTTAATCTCAACTACTTTCAACAATTTCGGGGCAATAGTTCGCCATTTCTATTCGATCGAGTCGTAGACAATCGAATCTTATCTGCCGGAATCAGTCAACAAATTAGCGGCCCATTTCGATTGGGGATTCAGTCTTCGCTAAATCTAGATACCGGAAAACAAATTAGTACCGATTATTATGTTGAATATAGTCGTCGAACTTATAATTTCATTGTCCGTTACAATCCAGCACTCGGATTGGGTTCGATCGGGTTCAAACTAAATGATTTTAATTGGGATGGCATCACGCCTCAATTTTAGGCTACGAGTGCGATTCTAAATCTTGAATTACGGTGTAAGTTTGGAGATCGACCTACAGTTCCCGATATATCAGTGATTAGTTGGGATTGCGAGGGATGCGATCCCGATGGTAGTGTTGCTAATGTATTTGCGTAAGATTAAATTATCACCAGCAGTACGGGAGAGCTGATTGAGATCGAGCGGAAACCGGAAACCAGACTTTTTCAAAAAGTCTGGTTTCTCGATCTTTAGCGATTAGCTCAATTCTGCCACAATTCCATCGGTTAATAGTGTTTGATTTGTGAGTAAATCCTCGACACTAATTCGTAACTGTCGATCGCGATCGACATTAAATTTTACTTTGACTCGATCGACTCCAGGATACCCCGCTGGATCGAGTTTAGCAATACTTCTACCACCATCTCGATCGTTCAAAGCTTTGACATCTTTTACGCCACCAGTTAAGCAGCGGGTAATCAATCGATCGCCATCGAAATAGACTTCTGTTCCGCCAGTTGTGGCACCTAATTCACCGATAATTAATTCAATACTGGGTTGATTTTCGCGCGATGCTCCGAGGGTTAATTCGACAGGTTCGGACATGGGATATGCTTGTCCCGATTGAATAATTGGATGCCAATT
>NZ_JANOJV010000310.1:0-7162 GCF_031418915.1 Chamaesiphon sp. VAR_48_metabat_135_sub
AAACATTTTGGGTAAATCTAGAGCTGGTTCACCAGTTCGAGGATCTGTAAATAGTTCCAAGTCCCAATACACCCAGTGCCAGATCGATGCCAGCATCAGCATCCCAGACAGAAAAATGTGAGCGGTAGCTACACCTTCAAAAGACCAGAAACCAACATCTGCTGCTGATTCACCTGGAACAATACTCCAGCCACCCCAAGATTTAGTGATCCCAAGACGTGCCATGAAGGGCATAACAAACATGCCTTGTCTCCACATGGGGTTGAAAACTGCATCGGTAGGATCGAAGTTTGATAGTTCAAACAGCGCCATCGAACCAGCCCACCCAGCAACTAAAGCTGTGTGAATTAAATGCACGGATATCAGCCGACCTGGATCATTCAGGACGACTGTATGTACGCGATACCAGGGTAGTCCCATCGACTACGCTCCTCCTTAAGAATAGGTGTTTACTACGAAAATCTTTATTATTTAAATAATCTCATGCATTATGTTATCCGCTTCCCACCTCGGAAGCAAGACGATCTCACTGTAATTAATTTGCACTGACAGATCGCCTCAAACCTTCACATGACTAGACTCATAGTGGTTCTAGCACTTTTAATGATCGCAATTTAATTAAGATTTATCCTCAGAATGTTTACAAATGTTAATAGTCGGGATTCAGGATTCGGGATTCGGATTGGAATTTTGGGACGCTTGCATTCTCTACTCTCTAACTCGATCGAGGCGCATAGTCGTGCTGCTATTAGTTACAAATCCTAGTCGTTCGTAAAATTGTTGTTGGTGAGTGGTGGTGAGATAGATCCGTTCGACTCGGTTCATACATGGATGACTGAGTACTGTTTCGACTAATTTACGCCCCAATCCGAGTCTTTGGTAGTCGCAATCGATGACTACATCCCAAATCGTCGCACGATAAACTCCGTCGGAAGTTGCTCTAGCAAAGCCGATTAGCTTGTCATTATCCCAAGCACATACTACGGGTTCGCTGCGATCGAGGGCGATTTTAAGGTCTTCAATTTGACGATCGATCGCCCAAAATGCACTTTTATTTAGTAGTGCTTGAAGTTTCAGAAGATCGAGATCGCCACTGCGATCGCAAAACCGGATAGATTGAACTTTCAACTTTCTGTATGGGCGGGTTGATAAAATTGCTCGATACTAGGGCAGGGCTTGAATTTAAAACCTGCCACTAGTCGACTTTTAACTTAATCCAAATGGAGCCAAGGAGGCTCGAACTCCTGGCCCCTACAATGCCATTGTAGTGCTCTACCAACTGAGCTATGGCCCCAAATTAATAACCAATCTACTCGATTGGGTTTCCTGTTGTCAAGAGGGGGAGTAGGGAGTGGGGGTGTGGGGGTGTAGGGGTGTGGAGAGAATAAGGGATGTGAAGATGTTTGCGTTCTTACTTCCCACACTCATCCACTCCCCCTGTTGGAAACAATTAATACTAGCAACTTGAGTACTTATCTGCGATCGACTCTTTTTTTAGGTGCTGCTGATTTCTTACCATCCTTTTCTGGTGTTATTGGTAAAGGTTTGCCACCATTAAAATAAGCTTCCATTACCTTCAATACCATTGGTGCAGCGGTTTTACCGCCCCCACCACCTGTATGTTCGCCAAAAGCTACAACCACGATCTCTGGTTTATCTAGAGGGGCATATGAACCAAACCAGACATGGGATGGCCCTGGTGGTGCTTCGGCGGTACCACTTTTGCCTGCGGCTTTGGGGATGGTTTGGGTATTCATCGCTGCCCCAGTACCGCCATCGACAACTTCGCGTAAACCTTTCCGGATCGTGGCAATCGTACTGGGTTTAAGATTCATCGATTCGCGCCATTCTCGTTTTTCCGCATCTTTGACTAGATGTGGTTGGACGTGGTAGCCGCCATTGGCAGGAACGGCGAACATGCCCGCGACTTGAAGTGGTGTAGCTTGGAGAAAGCCTTGACCGATCGACATGTTGATGGTGTCGCCGATCGACCACTGCGTTTTGTAATTTAGCTGCTTCCAGGTATCATCGGCAACTAAACCTTTAGCTTCTTCTGGTAGTTCGATCCCAGTTTTTTTGCCATATCCATATTTGCGCGTCCAATCGATCATTGTCGGTCCACCGACCCGTTGCCCGACCTGATAGAAGAAAGTATCACTACTCCATTTTAAGGCACCTGGAAAGCCTAGCGGCCCAAACCCAGCGTGATTCCAGTCAGCAAAGGTAAATCCGCCAATGCGCAGCGAAGCATATGTTTGGAGAATTGTATCGGGCTTAAATTTCCCAGATTCCAATGCAGCAGTAGTCGTGACAATTTTGAACGTGCTAGCTGGCGGAAAGGCACTCAGAGCGCGATTGACAAAGGGATGATCTTGCCCTTGAAGTTGCTTCCAGACGGAGGGCGAAATTCTGCCCGAGAGCGAATTTGGATCGAAAGCGGGGCGACTAGCCATTGCTAAAATTTCGCCATTTCTGGGGTCCATTGCCACAATTGCGGCTTTGTGAGTACCAAGCGCAGCTTCAGCAACCTTTTGCAGTTCGAGATCGATCGTAATGGTGACATCTTGCCCCGATTTGGAGACCTTTTGACCTAAAAATTGCTGGAGTCTACCCGCCCCATCTACTTCTACTTGGGTACCACCCCACTCACCGCGCAACCGAGATTCTAGAGTCGATTCTAGTCCCATCTTGCCAGTGACATCGCCCAATCGATAGCCTTGGGGTCGAAGTTTTTTTAGTTCTCGATCGTTCATTTCACCCGTATAGCCCAGGACGTGAGCGGCAAGTTGTCCGCCAGGATAGTAGCGAACTGATTCGATATCAACATCGACACCTTCTTTGTCCGCACCATATTCCCGTAGTGCGGTAATTTGGGCTTCACTGAGATCGCGCACGATCCTCACCCGCTGGGTGGAATTAATACTGACCCCAGCCACTTTGGTTTGAATCATTTGCTCGTCTAGATCCAAAATTTCGGCAATTCGACGGCGGGTTTTGAGCCAGTTTTCCCGTTTGGTGGCTAAAGGCCAAATGAAAATTGAGTGAGATAATTTATTTCCAGCCAAGAGTCTACCTTTGCGATCGTAAATATTTCCCCGAACTGGTGGCTTGGCAACGGTGCGGACTCGGTTATTTTCGGCGACTTGACGATTCTTCGCGCCCTGGTTCAATTGCAGATAAACTAGCCGCGAACCGATCCCACCAATTAAGCCCAGTCCCAGCACTCCCATTAGTACCCATGATTGATTGCCTTGTCCGACAGTTCGAGTTTTGTTATAAAAACCAGATATCCCACTATTACTACCGGATATATCGCCAGAAAAGTTGTCAGAGAACCGATTCTGCATAAAATTAAGATTGGCTTTACGAGGTTGAGGGAGTGTCAACCAAAATAATTGGTGGGCAGTCTAATAGTTGGGATTCTAGCCGATCTCGGTCATTTATTTGAGTGGGGGATACCGCACTAAGTTAATGGGACGTTGCTGAATTGAGGGATGAGAAAGGGGGCAATGTGGCGAGAGTGGGACGATTGGGGAGAGGAGTTGACAGTGAGATAGATTGGTTAGGGACTTGCAAATAATAATTCATTTCAAACCGATTGGCTGATACCAAGACAGCATCATCGATTTATACGACTGGAACGATTCTATTGTTGGGATTCTCTTACAGAAGGAAAAATCTGACCGTAAATCAGCAACGCATATCTATTTCTTCATTTGTAATACTCACCTGTAAATTCATGTATTTTTAAAAGCTGCTCCTGCGCGATCAGTGGTGATAAACTATCCTTGTCAATGTAGGTTTACCTAATGGGGCAACATCTGATACTTTCCCACTTTAATATGTGGGCTTGGGATCGCTAAGGGCAATCCAAAATTTCCCATCCTAATTACTTTCGATCCTTAATCTCTGATTTTAGGATACAGGGGCAATTTCTGAATTACCCTTTATATCGTGGTATGACAACTCCTAATTCTTAACTCCTCATGCGTATTCTTGTAACTGGTGCTAGTGGTTGTGTTGGTCATTATGTCAGCGAAACACTGATCCAAAATACCGATCACGAACTGTTTCTATTTGTTCGTAATCCTGCTAAATTGCAAATAGATATTGCCGCACGTCAGGGTATTCATGTCATTCAAGGAGACATGATGGAAATCGAACAACAGGCTGAGTTACTCAAAACTATTAACGTTGCCGTCCTCACTGCGGCAGGCTGGGGCGGACAGGAAGCCTTCGATATTAACTTTACCAAAACTCACGCTTTATTCGACTTCCTCGACTCCAATGTGTGCGAACAAGTTATCTATTTTTCGACTCAAAGCGTACTCGATCGAGACAATCAATTACTCCCCGAAGCAGGTAAAATCGGGACAGACTATATTAGGTCTAAACATCAGTGTTTAGACAGATTGACAAAAGAGGCAAAAGCACCCGACGGAGCTAATAGTATTTCATCAAAAATCACTACAGTTTTCCCGACTCTAGTACTAGGTGGTGACGGCACAAAACCCTATTCTTTTCTCTCTGCTGACTTGCCAAATATCATCAAATATGCTGGACTACTGCAATTCTTTACTGCTGATATGAGCTTTCACTTTATTCATGCCAAAGATATCGCCGAAGTCGTCAGGCATCTGATCGCACATCCCGAAATTGCCAATAAGTTCGATCGACGAGTAGTCTTAGGAAATAAATTAGTTAGCGGTGATGATGGCATCACCGAAATCTGTGGCTACTTTGGTAAAAAAAGTCCCTTCCGCATTCCCTTATCAAACACGATTGCCAACTTTTTCATTAAAGTATTTAACATCCAAATGGCAGAATGGGATCGTTTTTGTCTGGATTACCGTCACTTCAGAAGTAATAATCCCGTTAGTCCCGCCACATTTGGATTACCTACCTACGCCCCAACCATTACCGACATCTTTCGCACTCGCGGACTTTGATTGGATCTTAACCCCCTTTTTTCAGGGGGTTTGGGGGATTAAAAGTCCAAAACGAAGAGCGTAGGGTGCGTTATCGATAGACGCATGAGCACCAATTAATGTGCGTTACGGCTACGCCTAACACACCCTAAGAATTGTGGGGCGAGAGCTGAATCGGATCGATCGATCCCCAGATAAATTTTTTTAAAGTATTGTTACCAGCCAATGATACAATCGATGATGGTCTGTCAGGCTCAAACAACACCAAACTGCTGTGAACTCTACTGATGAAACACCTCAACCGACAGAATCAGTCGGCGAGGAAATTACACTTAATGAAAGTGTAACTCGATCGGCAGAGGACTCGATGGGTGAGTATCAACAACTCAAACGAGAGTTGTATCTGATTACTCTGGCAATTACTGTTGTGGCATTTGTCACCGTGGTACTAGTCTACGGCTGGAAGATTTCCTTCAGCTACCTCTTGGGTGCAGTCACAGGAGTAGTGTACTTGAGACTGCTTGCAAAAGATGTAGACCGCATTGGAAACGAGTCTGTGAAGTTAAGTCCCAATCGTCTGGCCCTATTTGTGGTCTTGATGCTGGTGGCGGCTAAATGGCACCAATTGCAAATTTTGCCAGTCTTCCTGGGCTTTTTGACCTATAAAGCGGCATTGTTAATCTACATCTTCCGCACAATCTGGCTCACTGACTGATTTATCAGGCTAGATGAGCACAGCACCGACCATCAATTGCAGTCTTTGTAATTTTGGTAAACGATCGATAGAAACGGCTCCTAGATGCACATGTTAGATGGTTTAAACATCATAAATCCTCTGCCCTTAGCGGCATTGGAAGTCGGTCATCACTTGTATTGGCGCATAGGTGGGCTACAACTCCACGGTCAGGTGTTCCTCACTTCTTGGTTTGTCATCGGGTTGCTGTTAATCGCAGCATTCGCCGCTGGTAAGAATGTGCAACGCATTCCCAGCGGGATTCAAAACCTGATGGAATATGCCCTAGAATTTATCAGGAACCTAACCAAAGAACATATTGGTGAGAAGGAATATCGTCCTTGGGTTCCATTCATCGGTACCCTATTTTTATTCATCTTTGTATCCAACTGGTCTGGAGCACTACTCCCGTGGAAGCTAATTCACTTGCCCGCAGGTGAACTCGCCGCGCCAACTGGTGACATCAACACCACTGTAGCATTGGCTTTGCTTACGTCCTTGGCTTATTTTTATGCAGGTTTCCGCAAACGTGGTTTGGGCTACCTGGCTAAATACCTCGAACCGCAACCGTTCTTGCTACCGATTAATATCCTCGAAGACTTCACTAAACCGCTGTCCCTAAGCTTCCGTTTATTCGGTAACATCCTTGCGGATGAATTAGTGGTTGGTGTACTAGTATTACTAGTTCCGTTTATTGTCCCGATGCCAGTTATGCTATTAGGGTTGTTTACTAGTGCGATTCAAGCTCTAGTATTTGCTACACTAGCTGCTGTGTATATCGGTGAAGCGATCGAAGGTCATGGCGGACACGAAGAAGAACACTAGGTTTAGTGGAAAGTGGAAAGTGGAAAGTGGAAAGTTGCAAGCTAAATATGGCTGGTAATTAGTCTGAGTTCGCGATCGCTAGAAACGACATTTAAGAGCTTCTCGTTACATAATTTATTCTCTCAATCATTTTTTTAAGGTAATTACATCATGAATCCTACTGTTGCTGCTGCTTCTGTTATCGCTGCTGCTCTCGCTGTTGGTCTAGCTGCAATCGGACCTGGTATCGGTCAAGGTACCGCTGCTGGTTCCGCTGTTGAAGGTATTGCACGTCAACCTGAAGCTGAAGGCAAAATTCGCGGTACCTTACTGCTCTCCTTGGCGTTCATGGAATCTTTGACTATCTACGGTCTAGTTGTTGCACTGATTCTGTTGTTTGCTAACCCTTTCGCATAATCGCATCATCAATCAATCGGCAGGAAAGACAGTATTAGTTGAAAGTTGAAAGTTGAAAGTTGATAACGAGCTTTTGCGCTAAGAACTTTATAGATCTTAACCCAACACCACCTAAGACTTACGACTTACGACTTACGACTTACTGTCAACGTCCTCCTGACCTAAAATTATCCAGGAAAGCAGAGAACATGATCCCACAATGGACACTGTTGCTGGCTACAGCCGCAGTCGAAGAAGTAGCAGAAAAGGGTAAACTGTTTGACTTTGATGCCACCTTACC
>NZ_JANOJV010000311.1:0-5206 GCF_031418915.1 Chamaesiphon sp. VAR_48_metabat_135_sub
AAGTTGAGGCTTCAAGTCTAGCACCATCTCCTAAGGAGAAGGAACCAGCATCAATGGTAATATTGCCCCCATTACCTTTTGTGCCTGTTTCTACCGCACTGCGAATCCCACTGAAAAATGTGTTCTGACCGCTAATATCGACAGCACCAGTCACTTTGACCTTAACATTGCCTGCATCTCCTTGTCCGGCTGGCTGGGTAGCAGAGGCTCCACGAGTGATTGTTGCTAGTTGAGCACCATCTTTGAGAAATAGAGAACCAGCATTAATGTCGATCGTACCACCTTTGCCAACAGCTCCTGCTTCTACTGTGCTGAGGATAGTAGTTCCTGGACTCGTAAGGAAAACAGCATCTTTAGCAGTTACTTTGACATTCCCCGCATTCCCTTTTCCATAAGTTAAGGATTGAAGTTGTGCGCCCTCTAATAAAAATAAAGAACCAGTATCGACGATAATATTGCCACCATTACCGCTGGAATTTAAGCCAACATTATTGGCAACGATGCTATTTGAGCCTAGTAATATCGCTCCAGTGGCGTTGAGTTTGATATCTCCCGCCACAGTTGCTGGTGTCCCTAAGCCTTGCTCGATGCCACCAACTAAAATACTTCTGCCTAAGATCTCTAGATTCCTCGCAGAGATCGCAATATCGCCGCCGCCAGCCCCTGCGACATCTATCCTAGCTTGGTTGGTAAATGATACATCGCCTAATCCGCCTAGTTCAACTCGCCCACCAGGAGCAATTATCTGTCCCCCATTCATCGAGATATTTCCACCGAACAGACCGATATACTGATTCGGATTATCGGTTTGGAGCGTGCCAAAATTGCTAATCTGAGCGTTTCCCCCACCTGGATTCAAGCGGGAGACATTAAAAAATACATTGGGATTAACTGACAGTAATGGTGCATCGCCATTGGGATTAGTACCAAAGGTAATCTTTCTGCCGCTACCATCGACTAAATCTACGCCATTTGCCGTAGTCCCGAGGAAGGCTTTGCCAACATTTAATTGAGTATTTGGGCCGAATACCATCCCATTGGGGTTAATCAAAAGGAAATTAGCTCCTTGAGTATTAACTAAACCATTGATATCAGAGAATAAATTACCTGTGACGCGGGTGATAATTGACTGGTTGCCAACTGGATTGATAAAAGTCGCGCCGCCGCCTGTGGGTACTGAGAAGTCTGTAAAACTATGAAATAAATTCTGCCCCCGATTCAATCCTCCCTCGATCGTAAAGTTACTATTATTGCCTGAGACTTTAGTGCCTAATGTACTATCTGCTACCGGAATTCGGTTGGAGGATTGGTAAGTTTGGGCACGAGCGATATTCGCACTGATTAGTACAGTAGTGAGGGTCAATAAACTTAATAAAATTCTGGGAGTTATCATCGCTATTTGAATTGGCAGAATTATCGATAGTATATGTCGTAAATTAATTTTTGTCTCTAAGCAATTTAACTAGAAAATTCTGTGCTTAGTGGATACTTTTTCGATCTCGATCGCATGAAAATATCCCCGACTTCTTTAAGAAGTCAGGGATATAGTGCTTCGTATTTATGACTGTTCACTATCCACCACTATTGCCAATTACCTACTAAAACAAATGGTGCCCAGAAGAAGGGCGCGCGATATTTAGGATTTTGGATTAAGGATAGTTGAGCTGTTTTTAATGATTCAGCTTTACCGAGCTTTTGCGCAGCCAGATTTTGATAAAGATTACTCATTAATACGCCAGTGGCATCATCACTAACAGACCATAAAGAAGCGATCGTACTTTTGGCTCGAGCGCGAATTGCAACTCCGGCTAAACCTAGTGTCGCACGGTTGTCGCCAGCAGCGGTTTGACAAGCACTTAATACCAGGAGATCGATCGCTTTATTCGGTTGATTGTTGCGACTTTGGAGGAGGTTATTTAGTTGATTTAGATCGAGTTTTTTGTCCCAGGTGAGGATAAAAGTATCTTCAGGTTTGGAGCTAAATTGTCCGTGGGTTGCTAAATGGACAATCGGGGAACTACTCGCTATTAAATTAGTCGAAACTTGATTTTGATTGAAGTCGCCATTGAGGAGTTTTTGACTGGGAATCAGCTTACTAATTGAGTTTAGTTCTGGTTGGACTCCAGGTAGGGAAGGGAAGCCTTGACGAGCCTCGCTGATGCCTCCTAAGAAGGCTTGAGATCGTCCCCGATCGAGCAAATTTTGTGGTGGCACTAGTTGCAATCCTGGGGTTAATGCCAGATTGTAATTTTCGACTAAATATTTATTGCCATCATACAATACGGACATCGGAATATTTCGCAAAATGCCGTCGAGAACAAAGACGAGGGTTTTAGTATTCGTTCTTTGTAAATCGGTAACTGCTGGGGCTAAAACTAGATCGTAAATGCGTTTTGATTGTTTTTTAAATGCTTGCTCTTTCTCAGGTGTAAATTCAGGATCTTCGATTTTGGTGCGGAGTTTATTAATCGTTTCTTCAAGGTCAGTTTCAGAAATTGGCCGACTATAATAGCGAAGTGGTTGTTTGGGTGCTGAGGTAATTACAGCGACTCGATCGGGTAGAACAATTGGGTACACAATTGTGGCCGATCGATCGATTTTATCTAACTGGACTGTATAGGTATCTAAGCAGCCTTGACGCAGGAAGTTTTCTAATTCGGCTACTTGCAATGATTCCATTAAATCGCGGGCAGCTTCGAGATTGGGTACGAGAGTTTTTTCGTCGTCTTTTAATAATAAAGCGACTAGTTCTCGATAAACTGGTTCGACACTATCGCGAAAAGAAAATTGGAGATCGGCATCACTCGAATTTAGATCGTTACGCAGCGATTTTAAATTACTTACTGCTTGGCGATAGGCAGAAATTGCCGCAGTCGGATTGTCAGGGCTAGTAATTGTGAGAATTTTTCCAAGTTGCCATTGAAGTCGATACGCAAGATCGGGAGCGGGTAAACTTTCGGCAATTAATAAGCCTTGTTGGGTTAATTTCTGAGCTTCTTTATTTTGCCCAGTCATTTGATACAAACTACCCAACGCCCCGATCGATTCGGCTTCTCCTCGGCTATACTTAATTGTTCTGGCTTGACCGATCGCCGTAGTCAGAAGTTTACTAACTGCCATCACGGAATCTCGATCGACCAAATTACTAGCTTGATATTTTTTGACGGTTTCTGCTAAGTTGATATATGCATTGACCGTGCTATTACTCGGTGGTATTACCTCTAGCTCCTTACTAACTTCAGCGATAAATTCAGCAGTATTAGGGCTGATTTGTCGAGCTGATTCTAGCCGATATAAATTAATCTTTGCCTGAACTTTGGGTAAGGGCGCGCCAGTAGCAATCACATCTCGATAGGTATCCATCGCTGGTTGAATTTGGGATTCACCCATCAGTTGGAGCGTATTAGCCAGACTCAATTTGATGCGATCGATCATGGCAGGATCGTCGGTTGTTTTGGCAATAGTTAGTGCCCGCTCTAGTGTTTCTTTCGCACCTAAACTAATCCCTTGAGTAGCAGTTCCCGATCTAGCGTCGAGCAAGTTGAGCGATCTTAAAGCATTCCCTAAACTGAGCAATCCTTTTACCTTGAGGGGTGAATTGGGTTCTTTTTGAAGGCGGGTATCGACCGATCGTAAACTCAAGAGAGATTGATGATAAAATCCCAAAGATTGCAAGGCTTGCGCTTGATTGATTTCGGTACCAATTATCCCTTGTTTATCTCTAATTTTGGTGTAAATTTTATGCGCTTCTTTCCAGTTATCCAGGGCGAGATTTGCTCGCCCTGTGGCTAAATATTCCGCGCCTCTTTCGTTTAATGTTTGAGCGTAGTTGAGCAGTGGATTATTGGCAGCTTGTTGGGGTTTGGGGCTGACTGAACTTGTTGTCTGGGGTGGATTGGCAGCAGTCGCAGGTAAGATGGTGTGGAGGCTCAGGAGGAGGGCTGTTAAATAGATTTTGGTGTGAGACATAATTTTTTTTGCTAGTTTAAATATTTTTCGCCCTCGAAGATGCTAGTGTGGATTAATTGTCAAAAGATAAAAGTCTTTCAGTCCTCTTTAGATGACTTTTGCTACTAGCCCGCACTTTAGTCGCGGGCGGTTGACGACGAAGCACCAGGATGCTAGATTTTATGCCCTCACAATTAATCCACCCTCCCTCATTTAAAACGAGTGGTTGTAACCTAGGGAAAAGTGCAAACCTTTTTCCTGTACCGTGCGTTTTTCTTGTGAGATCGAGGTAAAAGGAATACCATAATCGAGTTTGGCAGAGAAATTTTCCCCACCTTGATACCGCAAACCAAGTCCCACAGAGCCGAGGGTGTTTGGCGTGGTACTAGCAATTGGCGGTTTGTTCCAAGCTACGCCAAAATCGACGAAGGGGACGATTTGCAATAGTTGTTTGCTACCAGGGGTGCTGAAAATCGGGAATCTGGCTTCCGCACTGGCAACTACACCACTGTCACCCAGTACTAAATCTTGACGATAGCCGCGCACCGTATCCTGTCCGCCAAAACCGATCTGTTCTAAGGCTAGTAGGGGGCGATCTGCCAGTTGACTTTCGAGTTTGACGAGGAATATGCTATCGGGAGCGAGAGCGCGGACGTACTGAGCTTGTCCCCGCCAGGTGAGGAATTTGCCATCGGGTGATGAAGGGGTAATCGTCGCACCGAGAGCGTTTACGCCCAAGCTAATTTGCGATCTCGCGGCGAATACCTGTTGGGTATCTCTAATCGTATAGTCTTGGAAGAAACGGGCTGCGCTAACTCTCGTAATCCCGTTGGCATCTGCTCCAGGCGAGGGATAACCGACTTTTTCCTTAATGATGGAGAAGAGATAATTAGTATTGGTTTCTTTTCTCCCTAGGGTTAAACCCAGGGCAAATTCTTCAGATGAGCTTTGGATCAGTGGTTGACGATAGCTCAGCGACATATCTTGGGCGGTACCATTAATATCTAATCGATCGAACGGTGCTTCAATTACGCGACTATTAGATAGGCCGTATTGTAGTTTTAGGGTACCGTTGTGAGGATTGAGGGGCAAGGTATAGTTGAAATCGAAGGCATTACTGGCTTGGCTCCTACCATAGGAAACCCCAATCCCATCGCCCAATCCAGTGAGATTGCTTTGAGATGCGTAAACTTGGGTCTGGATATCGCCGATACTGGGAGTACGATTGTTAGCGATATTTACGCCCGCTTTCCAAGTC